>JAJPYP010000017.1 GCA_021204885.1 Prevotellaceae bacterium | reverse complement strand
CACTTCACAGTGTCCGCCTGTCTGCTGTTTCTCTGAGAAATTGTATATGTAAGAGTGTTTATGAAAAGCGCTTCATCAATAGTTCGTCGTACACAACGAGTTGTAATCCGTCTCCTTCAAAGGAATCTCCCATGTCCAGCCTTGGGCATCGGCATCTTTCTCCAAGAAGCCGCAGAACGTGATGTCGAAGTTGGAGCCACGCACAATGGGCAGGTGTAGACGCTTCAAGTCGTAGAAGCGGAAGCCTTCACCCCACAACTCCACGCGGCGGCTGTTCATAATCTCTTCGGCCAACGCATCGCCTGTGTTGCCCTTCGATACGTAATCCGGGTCGCGGGTAATCTGGAACTGGGTGAACACGCTCTGCGCTTGCGTGCTGTTGCCGGCACGTGCCAATGCCTCGGCCTCGGTGAGGTACATCTCGGCCAAGCGCATGAAGGCAACGTCGCCCACGGCACTGGCTGTGGAGACGGCCTCGAACTTACGCACTTGGTAGGGTTGTGCCACGTAGGAAGAGCTGGGAAGATCTTCGTCGCTGCCGGTGGGGTCCCACCATGCACGGCGCAAGTCGGTCTCGGACATCGTGTCATACGTTTCGGCATTGATGCACTTCACACCCTGACGGATGGCGGTGGCGTTGAAGTTCCAAGACATGTAGGCATAGAAGGAGTAGAAGTAGACGGTCTGGTCGTCTTGCGTCATGGCGGCATACATCGGCTCTTCGGTGTCGCTGGTGCACTGGGCAAAGCCGCAATAGAGCTCGTCACCGGTCATCAACTTGCGGCCCTCTTGACCCTCGGCCACGGAGATGGAGTTGGCGGCGTAGGTAGCGGCATTGCTGTAATCCTGCATGGCCAAGGCTACACGGGCCTTCAAGCCCCAAGCCACCATTTCGCTGTAGTGGTTCAAGTCGTTCACTTCGATGCCCTTCAAGAGCGTGCAAGCCTCGTCCAAGTCGGCATTGATAAGGGAATAGACCTCTTCCACGGAGTTACGTGCCTGCTCGCCGCCGGTAGATGTGGTACGGTAAGGTATGCCGTCTTGTGAATTGGTCGTGGTGGCATCGTAACGGTTGGCATAGAGCTGTACCAAGTTGAAGTGCGCCCAAGCGCGGATGCAAAGCGCCTCGCCCTTGATTTGGTTGTACAGGTCTTGGTCGGTATTCTCGGCATTGTCCAACTCTTCCAATATCTTGTTGGCATTCAATATCCACTGGTAATAGATAACCCAATAGGAATAATTATATCCGCTATTATCGTTCATGTTGCATTGCCACTCCAGATAAGCCGACTGCATCCACGTATTTGTAATCCATGTAATGTCATCGGCCTCGCAATCGCGGCAGAACATGAAGCCCGGCTCGCCGCCCAAGCACTGGTAGCCTGTTTCCTGCGACACCATCTGACCGTGGATGCCACACAATGCCATGTAAATGTTTTCCAACGAAGAGAAGATGGTGGTATCTCCCACGGCATCGGTAGGAGCCGTATCCAAATAATCGCTGCCGCAGCTGGAGAAGGTGATGGTTCCCAGCAAGGCCAGCCCTGTTACCATATACTTAATTGATTTCATGATTTCCTTTCCTTTCATTTAGAATGTAACGTTCAATCCAAGCGTGATATTGCGGTTAGGCATATACTCGTTGTAGGTAGAACCCGTATAGTTGGCCATCGGGTTCAAGCCTTGGCGTGCCTTGAGCATGAAGAGGTTCTCGGCCGTCAGGTTTATGCGCAGGCTGCGCAGCATGATCTTGTTTATCCAAGCGGTGGGGAACTGATAACCTAAGGTGACGGAACGCAAGTTCAGGTAATTGGAACTGGTCAGCCAACGGGTGGAAGTCTGGCTACAGTTGGTCGCGTGGTCGGCGTAGGCATCCAGACGGGGCACGTCGGTCTTGTCGCCCGGCTGTTTCCAAGCCTTCAACAAATCGGTACTTTGTGCGACACCATACGAACTCATGTTCATCAAGCTGCCATAGCTTGAATCGAGTATCTTGCCGCCTACCTGATAGGAGAATACGGCTGCCAAGTCGAAGTTCTTGTAACCCACCTTTATATTGAAACCGCCGTACATCTTGGGAATGGCACGTCCGCTGAAGTCATACTTCGCATAGGAATAGGAGTTGGTATAAGTCTGCCCGTCGATGGTAACCAACGTTGCCTGTGCGGCTGAGGTTACTTGTCCGGTATTCGCATCAAGGTTCCCTTCCCTATCGAAATAGTACAAACCGTCGCCAGTCTGGGGGTCTACACCATACCACTGGCGCAGCCAGAACTCGTAAATGGACTTGCCTTCCATCCATTTCTTGTTTCCATTGACATAGCCGTTTTCTTTCATCGAGTCGGGCAGCTTCTTGATCTTGTTCTTGATGAACGTGGCGTTCACGCCTACGGAGAGCGCCCAATCGCGCGTCTTGAGTATGGTGCCGTCCAAGTCGATTTCAACGCCCGAGTTGCTTACCTTACCCAAGTTCTGCACGATGGAGGTAACACCGGCGGATGCAGGCTGTGCCACGTCGAAGAGCAAGTCTTTGGAGTCTTTCCTGAAATACTCGATGCTGCCGCTCAAGCGGTTGAAGAGTCCGAACTCAATGCCCACATCGGTAGATACCTGCGTTTCCCATTTCAAGTCGGCATTGGCTACGGTCGTGAAGAATACGCCCGGTTCAGTACCATTGTTGTAATCGGAACCTAAATAATACAACGTCTGGTAGGGATAGTAGTCTTGGTCGCCGTCGCTGTCGGTAATCATATCGTTACCGGTCTCGCCGTAAGAGGCACGCAGCTTCAAGTTGTTCACCCACGACACGTCTTTCATGAACTCCTCCTCGCTGATTCTCCAGCTGGCGCCGAACGACCAGAAGTTACCCCAGCGGTTGTCTTTCGAGAAACGGGAAGAACCGTCGTGACGGTAAGAGAGAGAGGCGTAATACTTGTTGTCGTAATCGTAGTTCACACGGAAGAAGTAACCCTCTTTCTTGTAGGTATCTGTGTAAGAGCTCAAGTCGCTGATGCTCGTGAAGTTGCCGAATTCATACAGGTCGGGAACCGTTTCGCTGGTCTTCATGGCATACAGATACTCATACTTGTAGGAGTAGTTCTCGTGTCCCAACAGTACGTCTATCGTGTGACGGTTGAAAGTGTTGTTGTAGTTGATCAACTGGTTGAACGTCTGGTTCAACGTGCGCGTGGAGAGTTGGCTCAAACGGCCCGGTCCTGCGGTACCGTCGCCTACGTAAGGATTCTCATATACCTTGCGGCGGTAGTCGAGGTTGTTGATGTTGTAGTTCACGGTCACGTCCAAACCCTTGATGGGGCTTACGGTGACGTAGGCATGTCCCATCTCGTTGACGCGGACCAACTTACGGGTGTTGAATTCCGTTTCGGCCACGGCATCACGTCCGCTATCGGAAAGGCGGTTGCCGTCATAGTCGTAAACATACTCGGAAGGATCGGTCGTTACATTGCCGTCGGCATCAAGGTATGCGCCCGTCTCCAAATCGTGCTTGTGGATAGGATAGATAGGCGCCATGTTGCGCACGAAACGGGTCAAGTTGCTGTAAGAGGAAGAGTTGCCCGAAGTGGCGGTGGAATAGTTGGAGAGCGTGCGTGTGAAGCTCATGTTCACGCCCGACTTGAACCACTTCACGGGATAAACGTTGTAGTTCAAACGGCCCGAATAACGCTCGAAGTCGGTCTTGAGCATGTAACCGTTATCATTCAGGTAACCGATGGAGGCGTAGGTGTCGCTCTTGTCGGTCTTGGTGTTGTAGCCCAAGTTATACTCCTGGCGGTAGCCCGTCTTGAAAGCGGCACTGTCCCAATCGAGGTCATCGCCCCACTTCAACGTGGTAGCCGCCGGGTTCAGCTTGCCGTCGGTTCCCACAACGGAATCGTCGGCCACGCCCTTGAAAGGATTGTACTTCAACGTGCTTACGATGTTGGCAGAAGCCTGTTGGGCGGCGGTGCTTTCATCGTATCCGCTGGAAACCAAGGAGTTCTTATACATGGTCCACTCAACGGGATAGTACTGCCATACGTTCAACCGCTTGTAGTCTTTATAGGCCCTGTGCGACCAACCTTGGTTGATGGTGAGGCTTACGCCTGTGCCGCCGCCCGTGTCCTTGCCTTTCTTGGTGGTAATCAATACGACACCGTTACCGGCACTGGAACCATACAGTGAAGTGGAAGCGGCATCCTTCAAGATGGTCATGGACTCGATGTCGGCGGGATTGATATCGCCGATATAGCCGTCGTAAACCGCACCGTCCACTACATACAATGGTGAATTGGAGGCATTCACCGAACCGAAACCACGGATACGCACGCTGGCCGACTCACCCGGCTGACCGGAAGATGAGGTTACCTGCACGCCCGGTACATTACCTTCGAATGCACTGGTGGCATTGGTGATGGCGCGTTTCTCAAGCACTTGGGAACCCACGGAGGTAGCGGAACCGGTGAACGATGAACGCTTCTGCGTACCGTAAGCCACTACCAGCACTTCGTCTACCAACTCAGAGTCGGTCGCCATGATGATTTTCTGCGATCCCGCCATGATTCCCACCTCTTGTGTCCTCATACCTACGTAAGAGAAGACCAAGGTCTTCGCATTGGCGGGCACGTTGTTGATGGTGTACCGGCCGTTCACGTCCGTAACGGTACCTAAGGTGGTACCTTTCACAAGAACTGTTGCCCCGACAATTGGCTCATTGTCTTCAGCCGAAATCACGACACCCGTGACTTGGCTTACTTGGGCCGTCATCATGCTTGTCCAAACCAACAAGCAAGTCAACATAAATAAGATTCTTTTACCCATAAAATTACTTATAATTATTAATAAAACACACACCTATCTTCCTTCTTAATCGGTTGATAGTTTTTCAATTATTTTAGTTCTTTTCCCTTTTACTTGTAATCCTTTACCCTTATGTTGAATATAACATAACGAAGTGCAAAGTTATAAAAGAATATTAATTTCAAACAAATCTTCAATATTATTTTTCTAATTATTTGTTGAAAGCGTCAAATTATTCTTTACTTGTACTTTTAATGCAGTCAATAATTATCGTTCAACCGCATGCACTGGTACGCTACAAGCTATCGCACGGGCACATTACATGCCATCGCACGGGCATGCTACAAGCTATCAAGGTACTTGTACAACTACAAGCCACAACGATGTAAAAGCCCTGAAAAAAAGTATAAATAGCGGTGGTTTATAGAAGCCCCGCTCGCTTTTAACGGGGCTTTTTCGTATCTTTGCAGCAAGAAAGGGTTAGCGGGGACTACACGACAACCCCTAAATAAATAGGATAATAATAAGATAATAATAGGACAAGTATGAACAAGAAAGCACTTTTAATGATTTTAGACGGTTGGGGAATAGGCGACCGCCGAAAAGACGACGTGATTTACAATATGCCCACACCCTATTGGGACTGGTTGTTGGCCAACTATCCCAACGGACAGTTGCAGGCCAGCGGCGAGAACGTGGGACTGCCCGACGGACAGATGGGCAACTCTGAGGTAGGTCATTTGAACATCGGCGCGGGCCGCATCGTGTACCAAGATTTGGTGAAGATAAACCGCGCTTGTGCCGACGGCTCCATCATGCAGAACAAGGAGATCATATCGGCCTATAGCTATGCCAAGGAGCACGGCAAGGCCATCCACATCTTGGGATTGGTCTCCACGGGCGGCGTGCACAGCTCCATGGACCATCTCTTCAAGCTGTGCGACATCGCCAAGGCATATAATATCGAAAACACCTACATCCACTGCTTCATGGACGGCCGTGACACCGACCCGAAGAGCGGCAAGGGATTCATCGAGCAGTTGCAAGCCCACTTGGCACAGTCGGCAGGCGTAGTCGCCTCCATCATCGGCCGCTTCTATGCCATGGACCGCGACAAGCGTTGGGAACGCATCAAGGTGGCTTACGACCAGTTGACAAGCGGGCAGGGGAAACTGGCCACCGACATGGTACAGGCCATGCAGGAGTCATACGACGCGGGCGTTACCGACGAGTTCATGAAGCCCATCGTGAACGCCGCTTGCGACAGCACCATCAAGGAGGGTGACGTGGTCATCTTCTTCAACTTCCGCAACGACCGTGCCAAGGAGCTCACCATCGTGCTCACCCAGCAAGACATGCCCGAACACGGCATGCACACCATCCCCGGCTTGCAGTATTACTGCATGACCCCTTACGACGCCTCCTTCCAAGGGCTTCATATTCTCTTCGACAAGGAGAACGTGCAGAACACGTTGGCCGAGTACCTGTCGAGCTGCGGCAAGAAGCAGCTGCACATCGCCGAGACCGAGAAGTACGCGCACGTCACCTTCTTCTTCAACGGCGGGCGCGAGCAGCCTTTCGAGAACGAGGACCGCATACTGGTACCTTCGCCCAAGGTTGCCACCTACGACTTGAAGCCCGAGATGAGCGCTTACGAAGTAAAGGACAAGTTAGTCGAGGCCATTAATACTTGCAAGTACGATTTCATCGTGGTGAACTACGCCAACGGCGACATGGTGGGGCATACCGGCGTGTACACGGCCATACAGCAGGCGGTGGTAGCCATCGACGCTTGCGTGAACGCCACGGTGGAAGCCGCCCGTGCCAATGGTTACGAGGTCATCATCATTGCCGACCACGGCAATGCCGACCACGCCTTGAACGAGGACGGTTCGCCCAACACGGCACACTCCCTCAATCCCGTACCCTTCATCTATGTGGCCGACGGCAATAAGAACGCCAAGGTAATGGATGGCGGCGTGCTGGCCGATGTGGCTCCCTCCATACTGCACATCATGGGTATTCCGCAACCTGTCGAAATGACTGGGCACAACTTGATAGGGACGTGTCATTGACACATCCCTATCAGGTTGTATCCTTTTTGACCACCCCACCAAACCTCCCCTTATATGGGAGGCTTGGTCGGCCTACGGCCTCCGAAGTGCCATCTTCACATTCTCATTAAAACCGATAGTTTGAATTTGACGAGAGTCGATGGCAAGTGACGCTTTGCATACTATTTCACATATTTTGCATGTAAAATATCAAATTTTATGGCTATTTATTTGGTAGTGTGAAAAAGACCCGTTATCTTTGCCACAAATAAAGTAAGAGGTTGAAACAATATCTGCTTGTTGATGCGGGGTTGAACGGTAGCGAAGGCAGATGCATCTCTGAAATAGTTTCAGATGAGACTCTCTCTAAATAGCGTTTTTTCATGTATTATTGACTCTGGTCACCCTTGCTCGTGAGAGCAGGGGTGACCTTTTATTAGGGCTCACCCGATAATCATTAGGGTATCGCTTCGGCTTCCCGCACGCATGCGTGCGCGTTCCTTATTATATATATCATGTGCCTTCCTTATTATATATATATCCTGTGCCTTCCTTTCGGCTTTTCGTCGATTTTTCTTCACATTTTCGCCTCACACGGTGGCAAGTAAGAAAAGATTCTTTATATTTGTGGGATGAGAGCGTTTAACCCGGAGGAATGTTATGGATACAAATAAATTCGTAGGCGAGAAGATAAAGGAATTGCGCGAGAGCCGGTTCCTTAGTAGGGAGGAGTTGTCCGCCCAAAGCGGCGTTCCCGTATCGCAGTTGGAACGTATAGAGAGTAATGTCGATTTGCCCTCGTTGGCCCCGCTCATCAAGATAGCGCGGGTACTTGGCGTGCGGCTTGGCACGCTTTTGGACGAAGAGGACGAGAACGGTCCGGTGATTTGCCGCAAGGGCGAGGTGCAGAACAGCATCACCTTCTCCAACAACGCCATCGAGAGCCGTCGGCACATGGTGTAC
>JAJPYP010000049.1 GCA_021204885.1 Prevotellaceae bacterium | reverse complement strand
GCCGAGATAAACGCCACCACCCCTTGGTGGTTCTTGCGGGTAATGCGGTTGATGCGCTCCAAAGGCACCCGCTGCACGGGGATGCCGGTATCTTTAAGCAGTGCCGAGAGCTCGCGCGAAAGGTCTCCCTGCAAGTCGCGCTTCACCAACACCTTGTCTATCTCCTTGCCCGCTTGGATGGCCTCCATCACGGCGCGGATGCCGAAAACCAACTCACTTTTCTCCATTGTCCGTCTCCTTTTGTTCCTTTCCGTTACGCGCTTCGCCGCCCGTGTGCAACAGCACGCGGGCGTTGTCGAGCGCGGCGTCGCTCAAATGGGAACCGCTCAACATACAGGCGATCTCCCCCACCCGCTCCTCGTCCGTCAAGCGGCGGATGCGGGTAGTGCTGCCGCTGTCGTCCTCCTGCTTGTACACTTTATAATGCACCCTGCCACGTGCGGCTATCTGCGGCAAGTGGGTTATGCTGATGACTTGCCGGTCGTGGGCTCCCATCTCTTGCATGATGCCGCCCATGCGGTCGGCAATCTCGCCGGAGACGCCGGTATCTATCTCGTCGAATATGATCGTGGGCAACTGCGTGGCACCCGCCACCATGGCTTTGATGGAGAGCATGATGCGCGAGATCTCGCCGCCCGAGGCCACCGAGGAGAGGGGTTGCAACACACCGCTCTTGTTGGCCGAAAAGAGGAAGGTCACGCTGTCAGCTCCTTGCGGTCCCGGCTCCTTACGCGCCCCTGTCTCTACATGGAAGCGCACGTGCGGCATGCCTATCGGCACTAACCGCGCCGCCAACTGCCGCTCCACCTCCCGGGCTGCCGCCAAGCGTGCCTTGGTGAGCAAGGCTGCCTTCTCCATTACCTCCTGCTGCAAAGCGGACACGCGCTGCCGTAATGCGGCTATCTCCTCGTCGCAGGAAGTGATGGCCGCCAAGCGTTCATTGTATGACTGGGCCAATGCCAGCAACTCCTCCACGGTGGATACGTGGTGTTTGCGCTGCAACGTATAGAGCAAGTCCAACCGCTCGTTCACCGCCTCCAAGCGGGCGGGATTGGACTCGACACCCTCGGCCATCCCCGCCACTTCGCGTGCGATGTCCTTCAACTCGATATATGCGCTCTCCATGCGTTCGGAAAGCTGGGTCACGGCGGGATAGAGCCGCCGCACGCCGCCAAGCGTCTCCCGACAGGTGTTCAACGCATTCAAGGTACCCTCTTCATCGCCCGTCAAGAGGCGGTCGGTATGATAGAGGGCAGCCTGTATTTCCTCTGCATGGCCCAGCATCTCCGCCTCTTGCTCCAAGGCCGCTTGCTCTCCGGCCTTGAGGTGCGCCGCCTCCAACTGTTCCCATTGAAAACGCAGGAACTCCTCTTCCGCACGCCCCTGCTCCGCCTCCTTTTCGCGGCGCTCCAATGCCTGCAAGGCCTCTCGCCAAGCGGTATAGCTTGTCGTGTAACCGTCGAGCAAAGCCCCGTCACGCGCCACGATATCGAGCACGTCGAGCTGGAAGCCCTCGCGGTTCAAGAGCAGGTTCTGGTGCTGGGAGTGGATGTCGACAAGCCTGTCGCCAAGCTCCTTGAGCTGCGACAGGGTGACGGGCGTGTCGTTGATGAAAGCCCGGCTCTTGCCTGACAAGAGCAACTCCCGGCGCACGATGCACTCCGTGTCATACTCCCAGTCGTTGGCCTCGAAAAGGGGCTGCAACGCATACCCGCCCACGTCGAAACGCGCCTCGACCACACACTTGGTGGCACCGGCCCGCAACGCCCGCGCGTCGGCACGCTGCCCCAAGAGCAGGCCCAAAGCACCCAAGAGGATGGACTTGCCCGCACCGGTCTCGCCCGTGATAACGGAGAAGCCGGTTTCAAAACGGATGTCGAGCCTCTCTATGAGCGCGTAGTTCTGTATGTATAAAGCTTGCAACATGACCGGTAGATGTACATGTCAAGGCGTCAGGTTATTGTCCAACGCACTGACCAAGCGGTCCACGATGTCGGCGGCGACCTCTGTCTTGGATTTCAACGGATACGCCACCTTGCTCTTTCCATCCAAGATGGTGATTTTATTGGTATCGCAACGGAAGCCCGCCCCCGCGTCGTTGAGCGAGTTGAGCACGATGAAGTCGAAGTGCTTGCGTTCTAATTTACTCAAGGCGTTGGTCTCTTCCGACTCCGTCTCCAGAGCGAAGCCCACCAATACTTTCTTGTGCTGTGAGGCCACCTTCATGGCTCCCAGACGGGCGGCGATGTCGGCTGTGGGCTGCAACTGGATGGTGAGCAAGCCAAGTTCCTCGCGCTTCATCTTCTGGTCGGCCACCTCCACGGGAGTGTAATCGGCCACGGCCGCACATAGGATGGCGGCATCGGCACGGCCGAAGAGCGACGTGGCCGCTTGCAGCATCTCCGAGGCCGACTCCACGTCGACACGTCGGTAGAGCGGAAAGCGTGTCTGCCGTTGGACGGGTCCCGTCACCAAGATGACCTGCGCCCCTCGCATGGTGCATTCGTCGGCCAAGGCAAAGCCCATCTTCCCCGACGAGTAGTTGCCTATGAAGCGCACGGGGTCTAATTTCTCGTACGTGGGGCCGGCTGTAATCAAGATGGTCTTTCCCTTCAAATCGGCCTCCTTGGCCGCGAAGTAACGCTCCAACTCAAAGATAATCTTTTCGGGCTCCTCCATCCTTCCTTTCCCCTCCAAGTGGCTGGCCAGCTCGCCCGTGGCAGGCTCTATGATGTGGTTTCCGTAACCGCGCAGCGTCTCCAAGTTCTGTTGTGTGGCGGGATGCGCGTACATGTCCACGTCCATGGCCGGTGCCACGAACACGGGCGCTTTCATCGAGAGATAAGTCGTTGTCAACATGTTGTCGGCCACGCCATGCGCCATCTTGGCGATGGTCGAAGCGGTGGCCGGGGCGATGAGCATCGCATCGGCCCAAATGCCCAAATCCACATGGCTGTTCCAAGAGCCATCGCGCCGTGAGAAGAACTCGCTGATAACGGGCCTCCCCGTCAACGTGGAGAGTGTAAGGGGTGTGATGAACTCCTTGCCTGCCGGCGTAATCACCACCTGCACCTGCGCTCCCCGCTTGAGCAACGCGCGTATAAGGAGGCATGACTTGTAAGCGGCGATGCTCCCGGTGATGCCTATTAGAATGTGTTTTCCTATTAAACCTTTACCTTTGCTCATCTTTCGGTCATTTCGCGTAAACGTATCCTTGTGAGCACGGCCTTGGTGTTCAGCGTGAAGTCGCTGCCCTGTATCCATCCGTAGTAACCCGGGTCGCGCTTTAGCACCTCCACCACGGGCATGCCCTTGTACTTGCCGAAGTTGAACACCTCCACGCCCTTGTCGTTGTAGATGATGCGCCCGGCAAAGTCCACGTTCTTGTTGAAACTGGAGAAGGCCGAAAGGAAGGCGATGTCGTTTTGCAACTCCGGATAGCGGTCGAGCTGTGCCATCAACACCTCGTAAGTGGCGCGTGTATCGCCTTCGGCGGTATGCGCGTCGTCCAAGTTCTTGCCGCAATAAAATTTGTAGGCGGCCGACAGCGTGCGTTGCTCCATCTTGTGGAAGATGACCTGCACGTCCACGAACTTATGGCGGGCAAGGTCTATATCGACACCCGCACGCAAGAACTCCTCGGCCAGCACCGGTATATCGAAGCGGTTGGAGTTGAAACCGGCCAAGTCGCAACCCTCGATTTCACCCGCTATGCTGCGGGCCACCTCCTTGAACGTGGGGCAATCGGCCACGTCTTCATCGTGTATGCCGTGCACGGCCGATGCCTCTTCGGGAATGTGCATCTCGGGGTTGACGCGCAACGTCTTGGCCGAC
This sequence comes from Prevotellaceae bacterium, assembly GCA_021204885.1. The sequence continues at coordinate 4,024 of JAJPYP010000049.1, read as the reverse complement.
TCGTTCCCGTTGGGGTAGACCTTCAAATAACAGATTTCTACGATACGGTCGCTATTGATGTTGGTACCCGTCGTCTCCAAGTCGAAGAAGACAAGCGGATTCTTCAAGTTCAATTTCATGTCGCGCCCGGCTCCGTTAATCGTTCAGCATCATGGGCATGAGCAACATCAGCAAGTCCTCCTGCTCCCCTTGTTCCATGGGCAGGACAACGCCCGCACGCGACGGGTCGGCCAACTCGAAGACCACCTCGTCCGTAGGGATGTTGTTCAATATGTCGATCAGGAAGACGGCCTTGAACCCGATGCTCATCGCGCTGCCCGTATACTGGCAAATCAAGGTCTCCTCGGCCGACGTGGAGAAGTCGATGTCCTCGGTGGATACCCGCAGCTCGTTCTCTTTCAGGTGCAGCTTGATAAGCCCGCTGGCGGCCGACGAGAAGACGGCCACACGGCGCAAGGCGCCTAATAGTTGCTGGCGGTCGACCGTTACCTTGTTGGGGTTGCCCTGTGGGATGACGGAGTTGTAGTTGGGATAACGGCCCTCGATAAGACGGCACGTCATGCGGTAGTCGGAGAGCGTGAAAAGGGCGTTGCGGTCGCCGAACTCCACCGTCACCCTACCCTGTTCCTTGGGAAGCAGGCTGCGCACGAGATTGGCGGGTTTCTTGGGAAGGATAAAGGCGGCGCGTCCCTCTCCGTGGGCGGCAAACGTCTTGTCGCGCACCAACTTGTGACCGTCCGAGGCCACCCATGTGATGTCTTCGCCGGTAATGTCGAAATAGATGCCGTTCATCACCGGACGCAATTCGTCGTCGGCCGTGGCAAACAGTGTGCGCGTAATGCCGTCGTACAAGGTCTGCGCGTCCATCTCCACATGCACGATGTCCTCGCCCGCCAACGAGACGATGCCCGGGAACTCGTCGGCATCCTGCCCCATAAGGTTGTATTGCCCGTTCTGGTAGTGAACGGTAATCTCGAGCGAATCGGGATTGATTTCAAAGGTGAGCGGCTGCTCGGGTATCTCCTTCAAGGCATCTAATAAGGTCTTGGCAGGCACGCCTAAACGCAATTCTTCCCCGCCCGTAACCGGCACGGTGGTCACCATGGTGGTCTCGCTGTCGGAAGCCGTCACCGACAAGGCCCCATCCTGCAATTCAAACAAGAAGCAGTCCAATATGGGGAAGGTGTTCTTTGAATTGATCACACGGCTAATCGCCTGCAAATGACTGGAAAGGTCACTACTTGATACTATAAATTCCATTGTTTCTCCTCGTTTTTTAATTAAGTGTCCCCGCCTGCTGAATCTTCAGCATTCGATGTCAAACGGTCGGACAAAGTTAACAAAAGAATTTCATACGGTAAAGAAATAGCGGGAAAAAAAGGAAAGCTATTCGTTGCATATTCCTAAAAAATCGTAACTTCGCCCCATCAACAAAACCGTATTGTCATGGAATTTAAAGGAAAGATCATCGCCATACTACCGCCTCGGGGCGGCATATCCAAATCGGGGAACGAGTGGAAATCACAGGAATACGTCATTGAAGACCATGGGCAGTATCCCCGCAAGATGTGCTTTGACGTGTTCGGCAGCGACAAGATCGCGCAGTTCAACATACAGATGGGCGAGGAACTCACGGTCTCGTTCGACATCGACGCCCGTCAGTGGCAAGACCGCTGGTTCAACAGCATCCGTGCGTGGAAAGTGGAGCGTGTAACGGCCGAGACGACAGCCGCCCCCGTACCCGGCGCTCCCGTTCCGCCCCCGGCGGCAGCCCCTGCCTTCTTGGCGGAAGACCCCAAGGACGACCTGCCGTTCTAAACCATAGATAGTTTCTTGGAACAGGGCAACGCGAAGCGGGTAAACCCGCTTCGCGGGGTTTGTCGTAGCCTTTCCTCTACCGTAATCATTGCCTGTCCACGCTGTTTCTCACGGGCTTTTCACGAAAGCGTTCCCCTGTTGTTTTCACGGCTGTGAACGCCTCTCCATATCCCTGCTTCCCCGTCTTGCGGAATAATTGACAACCCACTCCACCCGCCCGCTAAAAAGCTTTTCTTGTACCCTAAAAACAGCTTTTTATTCGCCCTAAGGAAAGCTTTCGTTAGGGTCTAAGAACAGCTTTTGACAAAGTGTAACGAATACTATCGTTGCACCCTAAGGAATACTATCCTTACACCCTAAGGAATACTATCGTTAGATTCCGTCGAATGTGAAAAATGGAAGGATGTAATGCGATAGTGTGAATGGCTTGACAATCTGCTTGCAGAACGACAATAACACTGACTTTCCGTCAAAAACGGCCCTTTTCGCCCCTTTTTGGACGGAGTGCAAGGAGTATGCGCGTAATTATTGACAATCAGCTTCCGCAGCCCTGCAAAAGGCCGGGAAAAAGGGGAAAAGAGGGCGGACAGAAAAGGACGGTATCACCCCTTGTAAAGCAACACGATGTTGGGATAGGTGGCATCTTCCACGCAGAGAAACTGCACGCCCAGCACGAAGTGGCGGAAGAACTTGATTTGGCGGAAGAAGAAATTGGGCACCAAGCGAACATAGTTCTCGGGCTGGGGCAACATGGCCTCCATGTCTATCATCATGACGAAGTTGTAGAGCGGCGAAAGGCTTCCTACCCCCTCTTCGTAGGCCGACGTGCCATCTAACAGCAGCCCGCGTTCCAAGGCATCGATATAGGCCGAGAGGCTTCGCGCGTCGGGCGACAGGAGCAAGGCATCGCGGTAGAAGCAGGCATAGCCACACGATACGGACTTGCCCACACCGGTGAGTTGGGTGATGAGCGTGGTGGCGGGCATAAGGTATTGGTTGTGGCCTTGGGCCAGCGGATAGCGGTCGTATTGGGGCGCTTCCTGTTCGGGAGAGGCCGCCTGCTTGCCTACCGGGTGGCGTTGCAGGAAGAGTTGCAGCCGGTGTTCGGCCATATTGACGTTCTTCATGGGAATGGTCATCACGGCACAGGGCGGTTGCCCTGCCACGGTATCCTTGGGCTGGAAGAGGCTGAACAGGAGATTGTCGCCGGCTTGCTCTTCAAGGAAGGTCACCCACGCCCCGTCAAGCTGCTGCAAGGAGTCGGGACAGCTCTCCTTGCCGTATGCCTGACGCACGGCAAAGTCGTTGATGGACTCGATGTCGGAAAGGGCGAAATGGTAATAGAAGAAGGTGGATGCGGGCAAATGCTCCCCCGGAAACTCGCGTATGGGCTCCTGCTTGTGCAGGGCGTTGATAAAGGTGCGCGTGCTGTCGGCCTCATAGCTCACGCCCGAGCAATAGATGGCGTCTTCGTTGAACTTCATGTCGAACACCGCCCAGTTGCCCACCTTGGTTTGGTATGGCTCATCCTCCTCGCCCTTGCCCATATCGACCGCTTTCATGCGCACATAGACTGTGGCGGCAGCCGACCCGCGCTTGTGCCCGCGCATGGAGCGGAAAGAGGCGAGGTCTTGCAGCGAGGTGTTGTCACGGCGTGCGTCGATGACCTGCTCTATCAGCCGCTTCTGGAAACTGATGGCAAGGAAATCCTTGGTGAAATAGACGGAGAGGACGTGTCCGTCGGCCACGGTATAGGTGCGTATCTCGGCCCCGTGGTAGGCGGCCTTTTCAGGAGGGGTGGTATTGTCGGCATACTTCTGCACGAAAGTCTCCACCAACTGGTAGTCTCCAGCGCCCAGGGTGCAGTAGAGCACTTGGTTCGAAGGGGTGTCGGGTTCATGGAAGCTCAGGAGCATCTTGTTCATCTGCTTGCTCAATCCATGGGGCGTGTCGCCCACGAGCGTATGGAGATAACGCTTCAGGTAAACGAAGAGGTCGGAGATATAAAGGAAGTGGTCGTCGCGGCTACAATGCAGGTTGTTGATGTCGTCTACAAGCTCGGCCATGCGGTCGGTCTCCACCACGGCAAAGGCATCGCGGGGCACCAACGAGTAGAGGTCGAACTCCTGCTTGTTCTCCATGGCGTGCATGCGCATGTACGAGTAGACCCCTATCCCGGTACAGACCAGAATGACCACAAGGATGA
>JAJPYP010000206.1 GCA_021204885.1 Prevotellaceae bacterium | reverse complement strand
ACAGCATCTATTACGACTCCATCGTGCCGCACCACGTGCATGCCGCCCATCCGGGCGAGGCCGCCAAGATATTGGCGGTGATATACACGCCGATTTAATCCGTCGTGCCCGGATAGCGCATGTTTTCCTCTTGCATGCGTTCCAACACTTCGTGCAAGTACTTGGCCGCTTCAAGGCGTGCCATGGGCAGGTCGTGCAGCAAGTAGTTGCCGCAATCTTGCGGCGAGGCACCCGGCACTTCACCCTCATACCGGGCAATGAAGCGGAAGGTGTCGCGCAGCACAGGCAGGATGTCCTCGGGCTGCAAGTCGCCCTTCAAGAGCAGGTAGTTGCCCGTGAGGCAACCCATCGGCCCCCAATAGAGCACGCGCTCTTTCCAATGCGGCTCGTTGCGCAGGTAGGTGGCCGCCAAGTGCTCGATGGTGTGCAAGGCTCCTTGCCCCAAGACGGGCTCGCGGCCCGGCGCTTTCATGCGGATGTCGAACGTGGTGACGGTCTCTGTGCCCACCTTGTCCTTGCGCGATACATATACGCCGCGCTTTAGGCGTTTGTGGTCGATGGTAAAACTGGGTATCTTTTCCATAAATCAAGTTGTTTCCTTTTAATTCCTCATTCCCCAAGCAGCGTAGTGAGAAGCCCCCGCGTCACTTGGAAGGAGCGGTCGGCCATGATGCCCCAAAAGTCGAGGTATTGGTTGAAGTGCGCCTCCACACCCGGCGTGTCGCTGATGATGCGCAGGCTCAAGAACGACACCTTATATATATAGCACACCTGCGCGATGGCGCCCGATTCCATGTCCACCGCCAACCCTTCGGGGAAGCGTGCCTTTATCCCCGCCAGCTCTTCCTTGCTTGTCACGAAGCGGTCGCCCGTGCATATCAATCCCGTGTGTATGCGGTTACCGATGGCCGATGTGTCCATCCGTGCGGCACGTTCCAAGAGCGGACGGTATCCCTCGAAGAAGGTAGGCAATCCCTGTACCTGTCCGTACTCGTTCCCTTCGCCACACCACACGTCGTGGTAGACAACGCGCTCGCTCACCACCACGTCGGTCACCTGCAAGCAGGGGTCTATACCGCCCGCCACGCCCGTGCTCAACACCAAGTCGGGGGCAAAGCGGCGTATCAGTTCCGAAGCCCCCAAGGCGGCGTTCACCTTGCCGATGCCGCAGCGCGTCATCACCACGCGGTTGCCACCCATCGTTCCCCACACATAGCGGAAAGGCTCCGCCACGGTCTCTTGCCGCGTCTCCAAGAGGGCGGTCAAGCGCTCGTACTCACTGTCGAGCGCACAAATGATACCTGTAGTCATATCTTTTGAATATGGGGCAAATGTACTGAAAAACCTTGTAAATACCTTGGAATGCTTGTGGTAAATACATGGGGAAACCTTATCTTTGCATCGGCAGTAAAGACAACCTTTGATATGGCTTTAAAAAGAATACTTCCCGACGTGATTGCCATCGTGGCATTCATGGCATTGTCGTTCGTCTACTTCTTCCCGGCGGATATTGAACACCGCATACTCTTCCAAAACGATACCGCCGCCGGTGCCGGCGCCGGGCATGAAATCGCCACGTACTATGAGCAGACGGGAGAGCGTTCGCGCTGGACAAACGCCCTTTTCGGCGGCATGCCCACTTACCAGATATCCCCCTCCTACGACTCCAACGAGCCTTTACGGTGGACGCAAAAGGTCTATCGCCTCTTCCTGCCAAGCTACGTGCAACTATCCTTCATCATGCTGTTGGGCTTCTACATCCTGCTACGTGCTTTCGGCATGCCGGCGGGCATGGCGGCGCTGGGCGGCATCGTCTGGGCCTTCTCCTCTTACTTCTTCATCCTGATATCGGCAGGGCATATATGGAAGTTCGTCACCTTGGCCTACATACCGCCCACCTTGGCGGGCTTGGTGTGGGCCTACCGAGGCCGATACTTGGCGGGTGGGGTAGTGACGGCCCTTTTCATCGCGTTGCAAATCATGTCCAACCACTTGCAGATGTCCTACTACTTCCTCTTGGTGATTCTCTTCTTTGTCATCGCCTTCTTCGTGGAGGCTTGGAAGAAGAAGCAGATGCCCCGCTTCTGGCGTGCCACCGGCGTGCTGGCCATAGCCGCCGTGATAGGCGTGGCCGCCAACCTCTCCAACCTCTACCATACCTATACCTATAGCAAGCAGACCATGCGCGGCCCTAATGAACTGACCGCCATTGTCGATGCCGCCAAGCCCGCCGGCGGCGGATTGGACCGCGACTACATCACCCAGTGGAGTTACGGCATCGGCGAGACGTGGACGCTGCTCATCCCCAACTACAAGGGCGGCGCGTCCGTTCCGCTCAGTCAGAACCCTACGGCCATGGCCAAGGCCAACCCCATGTACGCTCCGCTATACAGCCAGTTGGGGCAATACTTCGGCGAGCAACCCATGACCTCCGGCCCCGTTTACGTGGGTGCCTTCGTGCTGTTCCTTTTCTTTATAGGTTGCTTTATCGTGAAGGGGCCGATGAAGTGGGCGTTGCTCCTTGCCACCCTCTTCTCCATCCTGCTTTCATGGGGAAAGAACTTCATGCCGCTTACCGATTTCTTCATCGACTACATACCCATGTACAACAAGTTCCGCGCCGTCTCCTCCATCTTGGTCATAGCCCAGTTCACCATTCCCCTCTTGGCCATGATGGCGTTGTGGCAATTGCTTGCCGAGCCGGCAGCGCTGAAACGCGCCAAGCCTGCCGTTATCGTGGCGTTGGTAGTCACGGCAGGCGTGTCGTTGCTCTATGCCCTGTCGCCCGGCGCCATGGGCAACACCTTCGTGCCGAGCGGTGAGGCGCAGCTGTTGCAGAACGCCGTAGACCGGCAAATCATCCCCGCCGAAGAGCTAACGGGCATCCTTGCCAATTTGGGCGAGATGCGTGCCGCGCTTGTCAGCGGCGACGCGGTGCGCAGCTTGGTTATCGTGCTCATAGGCGTCGCCCTGCTATGGTTCTATGCCAAGGGTCGGCTACGCAAGTCGTTCACGTTGGGCGGCATCGTGGTGCTCTGCCTCATAGACCTGTGGACGGTAGACAAGCGCTACTTGGACGACAGCCAGTTCGTGCCCGCTTCTACCCAGACCGACAGCTTCGCCCAGACCGATACCGACAAGCAAATATTGCAAGACACCACGCCCGATTACCGCGTGCTTAACCTCGCCTCCAACACCTTCAACGAGAACAACACCGCCTACTGGCACAAAAGTGTGGGCGGATACCATGCCGCCAAGTTGCAGCGTTACCAAGACCTGATAGACCGCCACATCGCCCCCGAGATGCAAACCCTCTATAGCGAAGCCGCCACGGCCAGCGGCATCATGGCGTTGGTCGACGGCACGCAGTTCCCCGTGCTGAACATGCTCAACACGAAGTACTTCATCTTCCCCGTAGACAAGCAAGGGAATACCGTTCCCATCGAGAATCCCTACGCATTGGGAAACGCTTGGTTCGTGCACGACGTGGACTATGTGGAGAGCGCCGCCAGCGAGATAGACGCATTGGGCAACCTCTCTCCCTTGGAGAGCGCCGTGGCCGACGCGCGTTTCAAGGCCACGTTGCATGGTCTCTCCATCGCCTACAAGGACTCCATGTCTACCATCCGCCTTACCGGTTACGCGCCCAACCGCGTGCGGTATGAGACGGAGAACGGCGGCGACGGCATCGCTCTCTTCTCCGAGATATACTACCCCGACGGCTGGCAAGCCACCATAGACGGCAAGCAGGCCCAGATAGGCCGAGCCGACTACGTGTTGCGTGCCATGTACATCCCCAAGGGCAAGCACACCGTGGAGATGCGCTTCGACCCCAAGAGCCTGCACGTCACCGAGTGCATCGCCTACATCGCTTTGGCACTGCTCTTGATGGGTGCCGTGGCGGCCATAGTCTTGGGAGTGCGCCGTAACGGCAAGGTATCCGCTTGATATTCCTCACGCTTTTTTATACGGAATAAGAGGATTGTGTACTTAATATTTGTGCAGTAACCATAATCTCCTTAATTTTGCAGTTTGAACTTTAACGAAACCATAGTTTATGTCAATCAATAAGGTAATATTGTTGGGTAACGCGGGGCAAGACCCCAAAGTGACCTATTATGAAGGCGGTAATTGCGTGGCACAACTCTCGCTTGCCACCACCGAAAGAGGCTACACGCTACAGAACGGCACGCAGGTGCCCGACCGCACGGAGTGGCACAACCTCGTGTTCCGTGGCCGCACCGCCGAGGTGGTGGAACAGTACGTGCACAAAGGCGACAAGCTCTACATAGAAGGCAAGATACGCACCCGCTCTTACGACGACCAGTCGGGCATCAAGCGCTATGTCACCGAAATCTTCGTCGACACCATGGAGATGCTCACGCCCAAGACCAACGCGCCGCGCACGCCCCAGCCCCAGCAGCCCGTCCGCCAGCAAGGCGCACCGGCACAGCAAGGCACGCGGCAGCGCATGCAAGGCGTGCAACCCGGGGCAAGCCCGGCACCCTCCGCTTCCGTACAGGAGAACCCCGTAGACGACCTGCCATTCTGATGTCTCACTAAAATAGCTCCATTTGGACCCTGACAGTTTCATGTACCGCTTGGCGGCTGTTTTCGATGGCATATCAGTACAGGCACCCTCGGTAGGGGCGCTTGTGGCGTTGTTATTGGCAGCGGTGTTGCTGCTGGTATCGGGCTTCGCGTCGGCTTCGGAGATAGCCTTCTTCTCGCTCTCCCCAGCCGACTTGAACACCATTGCCGCCGGCAAGCACGGCAGCGACGGGAAGATACGCATGTTGCTCGACGACAGCGAGCGTTTGCTCGCCACCATCCTCATCACGAACGACTTCGTGAACATCACCATCATCATGCTGTGCAACTTCTTCTTCATGAACGTGTTCCACTTCCACTCCGCGGTGGCCGAGTTCATCATCCTCACGGTGTTGCTCACGTTCCTGTTGCTGCTCTTCGGCGAGATCATGCCCAAGATCTACTCCGCACGGCACACGCTCGCCTTCTGCCGCATGGCAGCCCCGGGGCTCGTGTGCTGCCGCTCGCTCTTCTATCCGGTCTCTTCCTTGCTGGTCAAGTCGGGCACGTTCCTTAACCACCGCTTGGTGCAAAGGCGGCACAACATCTCCGTAGACGAGCTCTCGCAAGCCTTGGAGCTCACCGACAAGAGCGAGCTTAAAGAAGAGAGCAACCTCTTGGAAGGCATCATCCGCTTTGGCGGCGAGACGGCCAAGGAGGTGATGACCCCGCGCTTGGACATGGTCGACTTGGAGATAAACACCCCCTTCAGCAAAGTGTTGGCGTGTGTGGTAGAGAACGCCTACTCCCGCATTCCCGTCTACGCCGAAACGCGCGACGACATCCGTGGCATCCTCTACATCAAAGACCTCTTGCCCCACTTGAAAGAGAGCGACGACTTCCATTGGCAACCGCTCGTGCGCCCCGCCTACTTCGTGCCCGAGACCAAGATGATCGACGACCTGCTGCGCGACTTCCAAACCAACAAAGTGCATATAGCCATTGTGGTCGACGAGTTCGGCGGCACCTCGGGTTTGGTCACCATGGAAGACATCATCGAAGAGATTGTGGGCGAGATACAAGACGAGTACGACGACGAGGAGCGCAACTACACGCGCCTGAACGACCACACGTGGGTGTTCGAGGCCAAGACACAGATGCCCGACTTCTGCAAGATAACCAAGATACCCGAGAAAGCCTTCGACGAGGTCATCGGCGATGCCGACTCCTTGGCCGGGTTGCTGCTTGAACTCAAGGGCGACTTCCCCGCCTTGCACGAGAAGATACATTATAAAAGGTATGAGTTCGAGGTGTTGGAGATGGACAACCGCCGCATCTTGAAAGTGAAGTTCATACTGCACAACAACAAGTGACTTTACCGTGCCGCTCCTGCTGAAACATAGTGAAGGCAATACCCGCTGGGGCATTTGGAAGATAGAAGAATCACCCCAAGCGCTGCTTGGCATGCTGGGCGATGGCGAGGCACATGTGGAGGCATTGACACAACTCAAAACCGAAGCACGCCGGCAAGAGTGGTTGGCCGTGCGCGTGCTGTTGCAGCAGTTGGCAGGGCCGGGCAAGCGCATCGTCTACCTGCCATCGGGCAAGCCCATGTTGGCCGACAACGCCTATGCCATCAGCGTGTCGCACACCAAAGGATATGCCGCCCTGCTGCTGAAAGCGGCGGGCAGCGAGGCCGGCATCGACATAGAACGCTACGGCCATCGCGTGCGCCGCGTGGCAAGCAAGTTCATGAACGAAGCCGAGCAGGCCGCCCCTTACCAAGGCGACGACACGTGGTCGCTGTTGCTACACTGGTCGGCCAAGGAGACGATATACAAGTGCATCGGTTCGGCGGTCGTCGACTTCCGCCATACGCTCCATATCGCGCCCTTTGTTCCGGCCGAAGAGGGCGTAATGCAGGCCACGGCCCTCTTGGAAGGAGAGGCCACCGGCAAGCCTTACCATATCCGCTACCGCCTGTTTCCCCACTTCGTGCTCACCATGAACGTATAAGAAGACCGTACTATTGCATGACACCTTGTTTGAAGTGACTGATGGTGGTGACGGTAGAACACAATCACAGTCGTTCCAACAACGCAATAAACTCTTGTTTGCTTATTCCGATAGTACGGAGGATATTCTTGATAATGAACTCGGGTATCGGTTCTTTGTGTGTTTGGAAGATTACCGGACGCAACATCCCGGGTTTACTCCATTTTTCGTGACCACCATTGATACCGTCGTATCTCAATCCCAATAAAGTCAGGATGGCACGCAATTCACTCCTTTTTATATTGGCTAAATTCCTCATGCAGGCATCGACACTTTAGCGGGAACAATAACCTTTTCATACGCTTTCCTGCCTCCCAAAAGATCACGTACCTCTTTCTTTTTGAGCATGGCGGTAAAAGACGGAGGCATTATCGTGTCTTTCTTCTTTTTCCATCCGTGTTCAATGAGGTCGTCAATAAGCGTGCCATGCTCCACGCACCATTCAACATGCGTGCGGAAGCATTCGTAGAAATTGGCTACCGCATCGTTGAAGTCATTGCCCGATGATGAAATGTCGAGCGAAGGGCAGTAAGCTATATAATCCTCCCCTTCTTGAAAAACGTAGAATTCTATTGAAAAACGATATTCAGACAAGTCGTGGTCTGTCGCCTCCACCTTTAAAACCAATTTATCATGTACTTTTCTCATATTGTTCATCCTCCTGTTATTTCATTAACTTCAATGCTTCTGTCGGATAGTCCGTGGTAAGGTAATATCTTGCACTTTTCATTCTTTTCTTAATCGTTTCCTTTTTCTTTTTGTGATCAATCTTATTGGCTGACAAAGATAAGGAAAGAAACGGTATCTGCAATGGATTCGCATCCATTTCCAAACACTTTCGCATCCCATTCCAAACGCCTTTTGCTTGCACATGCAAGCGGTTTGCGGTTGTGCGACCAAGCGGTCTGCGGTTGTGCTACGGTAATCCTACGGTTCCACAAGCAAGCACCCTTTACTTGTACAAGCAAGCACCCTTTGCTTGTACAAGCACAGAATCCCTCGAAAACCGCTGGTCTTTTTTTAAGATAAAGGTCATAACTACACCCAATCGAAAGCATTCGGGCAACAATTCATAGTGCGACTTTTCTACAATAGGTTGTCTGCATAGCCGCCATGCCCCTTTCACGGATAGCGTAAAAGCCGAAGCTGCCGGCTGTAAAAACAGATGTCACTACGGCCTTCCCGCCTTGTTGAAAGGTATGACTATAGTCGGGCTGAGGGTCGCTGTAGCAAGCGGAAGGGACAGTCCGTGTGTAAACTTGGGGGTGCGGTTGTGGTTCGTGTCAGGATTATATGCGCTGTTTTAGTGGAGGCTGATGGCGGTATTTCTCTTGGTAATAGACGTATCGGGGCAAAATAG
>JAJPYP010000079.1 GCA_021204885.1 Prevotellaceae bacterium | reverse complement strand
TTTTTAAACCAAACACAACCACACATTTTTTCTAATTTTCATAAATATTTTGTTCCCCCCCCCTTTGGTGTTTCCAAAAACTCGGCCCCCCCCCACTTGGGTACGGCCGGTTCTTCACGCATGGCATTGTTTGTCTGCCTTATATAAAGGCTGCATGTACGCCGCACACATTAAAACGAGCAGTAAACGGCTCCCGTCATTGCCATGGCGGAAAATTGTCGCATATAAAGCGAGGCGTGTTGTCAAGTGCGTTTCGACACTGCCCCTCGAGCCTTCATCGGGGAGGATGACGCTACTCGATGAACGTGCAAGGGCGCCGTTACTCGCCGAACGTGCAAGGGTGCCGTTACTCGCCGAAGGTGCAAGGGAGCGCAAGCAGCTGATACATCAGCGTGCGGGCCATGCGCTCGTGCCCGGCATCGTTGGGGTGCAAGCGGTCGGTGTCGGTGTCGTGGAAATAGGAGGCGCACTCGTCCATGAGGGGGAAGAGTCCGCAAAGCGCGTTCAGGTCGATGACGGGCACGGCCCATATATCGGCCACTTCTTTGGTGGCGTCGATGTAGGCCGACAGGTATTCGCCCGCCAAGTTCTCGTAGTCTTCCGAAGGCTGCCAGTTGGTGTCGTTGGGGTAGAATCCGGAACGGTGGATGGGTGTGAGCACCACGATTTGCTTGGTGGGGAACATCTTCTTGAGGGTGCTCATGGCGATGTTGACGCGGCCCCGGTAAGTGCTGTCGGCCATGACGGGCGTGCGGCGGCCGCGCTCCTGAAGCTGCTTGGGCTTGCCCACGGCGGCCATTACTTGCTCACGGGTTTCGGTGTACCATTCGCCAAGGGGCACACCTTGGTTGTAATCGTTCGTGCCCATGAGTATCATAATGGCGTCGAAATCGTCGCCGTGCTCGTCGGCCAGCCTGCGGGCCTGACGGGGTATGTCGTTCCACTGCCTGCCGCTCACGCCGTAGACATAAGGCTCGATGTCGAGCCACTCTTGCAAGTAACTCCAATACTTCTTTTGCGACCCGTTGTTGTTGGGGTCGGTAATGGAATCGCCGAAATAAGCCACCCGCTTGCCTTGCCAAGGATGCGTCACAACGCACTGCGCGGCTGCCGGCAGCACAGCGAGCAAGCTGATGATGATAAATGCAATCTTTCTTTTCATATTCTTCCTTGTTTTGATTTGTTTCGTTGTCTGTCTGCGGCGCGTTTCTTTGACGGTTTCATTGTCCGCCCGGTTTCACATGCAAAAATCGTGTAATTCCCGCTTATCTGCAAGCATACGGGAAGGAAAACCGCCTGAAGAAATGGAGTAAGTTTATTTATCAGAGTTATCCACGGCATCAAGCAGTATGAATCCCGCCCAGAACTCGGGCGATTTGAAGGGGTGTTGAACGGTGTGTGAGTAGGCATCCTCCACTTCATAATCGCGCACATACTGTTGGGCGTCTTTAAGTGCTTGCAGCTTCGACTTCTTGCTTAACATGCCTGCATAAAATTGCTCCATGAGCAGGCGCGTGGCCTTGTCGTTCACATCCCATAGGCTCATGAGCATGGTGGCGGCACCAGCTTTCTTGAAACCGCGCTGCAAGCCAAACACACCGTCGCCGGTTATCTCGCCAAGCCCTGTCTGGCAGGCGGAGAGGACAACCAAGTCGAGCCCGCGAAGGTCCAAGGTAGAGATTTCCTTGGCCGTCAAGATGCCGTCGTCCACACCGTCGGGAAGCTTGCCGTCCTCGAAAGCATTCTCGGCCCCGGCAAGGAAGAGCCCCGAACGTGTCAAGGCTTTGTCCTCTACGTATTTCGTCTGCGTGTCGTCGTTCAGCATGGCCATGGAGCGCAGATTAAACTCCTTGGCCTTGCTCTCGGTCCAGTAGAAGCCGTGGGTGGCAAGGTGAAGGATGTTGGGTTTCATGCCTGAAAGCGCTTTGAACGAGGCTTCCGTACCTACGGTATCCATAAGCAAGGTAGAATGAATGTCGCGGCGCTTCAACGAGCGGTCAATGTGCTCCACTTCCTCCACTGTGGCCGGCAACGGATCCAGTACCTTCACGCCCGCTTTGCGCTGCAATTGCAAGGAATCGGCGATGTGCACCGTCTCCCAATCAACGCCGCGTTTCTTATGCTCGTATTTGTTGTAGTTGGCCACGACATCTTTCACATCCATGTCGTAGTTCAAGCCGCCATAGACGTATGCGTCCTTCACTTCGTTCTCGTCTTTGATTAACGCCAGCTCGCGTGTGGACGACAGACGGTAGAGACGCCAACGGCCGGACATCAAGCCAGGGCCGTCATAGCAGGGCAAGCTCTCTATGGCGATGTTGTGCAGCCGCCCCGACGGAGCAAAGTAGACGTTCTTCTTGTCGCTCAATACATCGTTCAATGGCTTCCAAAGGATATCGGCCAAACGGGTGGTATTATAATAATCGCTTTTAGACAAGCTGTCCAACGCGCTCTTTTCGAAGAGCGGCGTCAAACGCGGCACAGCGTCTTCTTTTGTCAGTGTCAAGGCTGCATACACTATGCTGTCTTTCCCAACCTCAAAGTTCAGGAACTCGATGGCGGCGTCGTCACGCCCAAGTTTCTCTTGTACCTGCTTCCAGCCAATGGCCAAGTTCTTGGTATAATCACCATACGTTTTAGATTCCTGAATGAGTTCCCGCTCCCTTGCCTGCATGAGTTCTTCCAAAGAATCTATCTTGATTTCCAAGGCGGCTTTGTATACAATACGCGCCACGGAATCGGTGATTTCCTGCAAATCAGCATAACGGTTCTCCATCATTTGGTTGAACAAGGCCCTGTGTGACTTTAGTTCCTGATACTTCATCACTACCGCAGTGTCTCCACTCTCCAAAAGAAGCCTGCCCATTTCCATCTCGCTGTTCAGCAGCAAGCCTTTGCTCATGAGCGTGCCGTCATACAACGTGGCCGTGAGGGAATCGTTCTTGATATGGTAAGCGAAATGAGGCAGACTCTTTTCATACCACGATTTGTATTTGTTCCAAAACTGTGTCCTTTCATTTGCGGTAAGTTCAGCGAAGGTGCTGCGGATGATATTGTTTATTGCTTGTGTTGTCTTGATTGAATAATCGGCGGCTTCGTTGTATAGAAGGGCATTATAATAGATGAAAGCAAGTTCTTTCAATGACTCGGTGTAGTACGGATGGCCGGTGCCTAAAACTCTTTTATAGATTTCCAAGGCTTCGGTTCCCAAACGGATGGCAGCGGAATCATTGTCAAATTTGGAATAATAGCATGCCAGCAAGTACAGGGAATGGGCATAGTTCCAGTTGTCAGTGCCTAAAACCCTTTTACGGATTTCCATGGCTTCAGTTCCCAAACGAATGGCCACTGAGTCATCAATATGGGAATAACAAGCTGACAGATTGGCTAAATATCTTGCGTATTCGGGATTTTCTGTACCTGCTACTCTTTTCTCTATTTCTACGGCTTCGGTTCCAAGACTGATAGCCATGGAGTCTTCACCGTTATAGTAATAAGAAACTGCAAGGTTATTCAGACTCCCGGCATACTTTGCGGAATCTTTGTTATGTTCCCTAAGGTTGAGCACTTCGGTACCTAAACGAATAGCCTCGGTGTAGTTGCCTATGGAATTGTAGAAATTAACTAAGTTACTTAATGCATGTGAGTATAATGGATCTTTGTCCTTTTCTTCTTTTTTATAATTGTCAAGAACCATAGTCTCAAGCTGTATAGCTTTCGGATAGTTGCCCATAGCAGAGTAATAAGCTGCGAGGTTGTCCAGGGATGAATATTGACTGCCAAAGATGATATTATCGAAGAAGTTGCTTCCATTGTATTCGATATGCTCGTAAAGCGATAGAATCTCGTTTTCAAGGTGTATGGCTTCCTCGTAATTACCGGCTTCATAATTGTATTGGGACAAAGATATTAAAAAGTTGACGTACTTGACACTTGTCCTGCCATACACTTTTTCATAGATGGGCCTCGCTTCGCCTTTTAACCGGGCGGCTTCCGAGTAGTTGTACAGTTTGTATTGGGTAGTTGCCAAGTTATCTAAGGCTATGGCATAGTTCTCACTTCCCTTGCCGTACACTTTCTTGTATAAGTCCAAAATCTCGTACTCAAGCCGGGCGGCCTCTTTGTAGTCGCCCGAACGGTAAGTGTCGAGGGCGAGATTGGCCAAAGCTGCGGCGTGGGAAGGTGTGTTTTTGCGGTATTGTTCATAGATGGGAAGGACTACAGCGTCCAATAGGGCTGCCTCGCGGTAGCTCTTCGTGCGACGGTAATAATTTGCTACGTATTTCAAAAAGGTGACTTGCTCGGTAAGCTCTTTCCCTTTGTTTATGTCCCGGCTTGCAAGCGCTTGGGCGGCGAGGCCGATGACTTCGGTATAGATGTCTCTATAAAAGCTGTTGTATGCAGCCATAGCGCTTGGTGTCCTTACATCTAAGGAAGAGTGTTCATTTATTGTTTCCCCGATTTCCATCGCCTCCTTGCCAAGGCGCGCCGCTTCGGTGAAATTGCCCAAAAGGTAGGTGTAAAGGGCAAGGTTGGCCAAGCGTCCGGCATAGGTGAAGCTTTTCTTATCAGGCATCATGTCGCCTTCCAACCTCAGCGCCTCAAGCCCTAAACGGCGGGCTTCCGTATAGTTGCCGGTACAGAAACGGTACATGGCCATTTGACTTAGGCAGCGCGCGTAGCCGACGGTGTCTTTCTCTGCAACCCTTTCCCATGTTTCGAGCGCTTCGCCGCCTATACCGAGCGCCTCAGCGTAGTTGCCCGTGGAGGCGTGGAAAAGTGCTAAGTTAGCTGAACTAAAGGCGTATGCTGTTGTACGGGTACTGTCGTTGCGTTGCAGAATGGCACGGGCTTCGTTTGAGAGCCGAATGGCTTCCTGCGCATCGCCCGAAAGGTAGGTGTATAGAGCTAAATTGACCATAGACCGCGCATACCGGGCACTCTCCATGCCATACAGTTTTCCGTAGATTTCCATGCTTTCAGTTTGTGACTGCAAGGACTCGCGCGCTTTGCCATATTCTGCAAGGTACTTGGCCAACTTCTCTAACAATGCGGCGCACTCGTCACTCTCCTTACCAAATACCGCCTCGTATTCGGATTGCACCTTGCCGCCCATGTCGATTATCTTCCTATATGTTCCTTCCTTTACAGCCAAATCAAACTGACGGCCCAGCAATCGGGCGTAAACATTCCGCTCTTTACGGTATATATCACTCTCCTTGCCGTAAACCGCCTCGTAGACGGGCAAAGCCTCTTCTTCATACTTCAGCGCGAGATAATCTTTGCCCTCTTTTTCACTCAAATCAATCAAGCGAGTCAGCAGTCCGGCATACGCTTCACTCTCCTTGCCGTAAACTGCTTCATAAACGGGCAAAGCCTTTTTCCTGTAGCTTTCTTCAAGGGATACTTCCCCCACATCTTCAAACAACCCAGCCAAGCGTGTCAACAATTCAGCGTACCCTTCATTTGCATCGCCGTAAGCCTTCTTATAGCAACTAAGCACTTCATATCCGGTACTGTCGGCCGCTTGGTAGTCGCCGGTTGCCATTTCGTTCTCGAGATGAGTGAGTAAGAAGTCAATGTATTCTGCAGATGTCTCGCCGTATTCTTTTTGAAAGAGAGACTTGTCTTGTTTCCCGATGTTGACGGCCTCTTCATAGCGGGCCGACGCTGAACAATAGTCAAACAATTCGCGCAGGTACCGGGTGTAAACGGAACGTTCCCTGCCCGTCGCGTTTCTGTATTTGGCTAAACATTCCCGTGTAAGGTCGATGGCTTGACCGTAATCGCCCCGGCGGGCATAGTACCCGGCGATGTCGCCTAAAGTGCAGGCATATTGGGTACTCTTCTTTCCATGAATAAGCGCTTGCAACGCAAGCGACTCGAAGCCGAGGTCAATGGCTTTGTCGTGGTCGCCCAAGAGGGAGTGATACCTTGCCAAGTCGTTCAAGGCGGCGGCGGATTCAGCACTCTCCTTGCCGTGAACAAGCAATTGCAGTTCAAGTGCCTCGGTTCCTACGCTGAAGGCCTCTGCGTAGTTTCCTGTATGAGAATGATAGCGGGCCAAGTCGCTCCACAAGTCGGCGTACTCGGCGCTTTCCTTTCCAAATAGTTTGATGAATAGAGGTGCCGTTTCAACCACGATGCCGATGGCGACAGAATCGTTTCCCGACAGGTCATTGTACCGGGCGAGCGCGCCAAGCAAGCGCGCGTATTCCCCGCTCTGTCTGCCATATCTCTTTTCCATGATTCCCATAGCTTCCGTGCATTGACCAATGGCTTCGGCTGCATTTCTCGTTTTGGCATTGTAGTCTGCAAGGTCGGCCAAAGACCGGGCATATTCTGTGCTCTCCTTGCCATAGATTTTCTCGTATATAAGCTGTGCCTCGGTCTTACAATTGATGCAAGCCTTATAATAATCGTCCTCTTTGAAGAAGTAATCGCCCAATTTGGATAAAAGGGAGGCATACTCGGCACTTTCTTCACCATAGATATTCTTGTATAAGGGCATGGCCGACCGTACAAGCAAACGTTCGGCTGCATAATAACTCCATTTGGCATTGTAATCTATGACTTTGGTGAGCCATACGGCGTAGGCGGGATTCTCTTTGTCGTATATCTTCTCACAACGGCGCAAGGCTGTCCTCTTATAACGGTCGCCTTCAATGGGAATGTATGCGTTGAAGTAGTGGTTGGACACAGCAAAGAGCAAGGTGATATACGTCCTGTTATCCGTGTCGTAGGCCTTCCGAAAAGTATCCATGGCTTCATCACTTAACCGCACGGCTGTGGAGTCTATTCGCAAGTTATAATAGCAAGCGGAGAGACAAACGAGCATGGTGGCATACTGGGGACTTTCCGCACCATAAATCTCCTTGCAGCGAGGCAAACGCCCGGTGACAAGGCTTGCGGCAACCGCGTAGTCGGCAGAGTCGGCGTCTTGGTTATATACAGCGTCAAAGACCGCGTTAAACAGGGTGTCGCAGCTTATCAAGTCGCGCAAGCGCCGGGTGTAATCGGGATATGCAACCTCTTCGGCACGCCGTGTATCCATTGCATCCGCAGTGGTGGTAGCTATCGAATCGTTCTTCATGCCGCCCGCCGGCGACGCGCTTTCCCCGCTTTGCGCGCATACCGGCACAACCATGCAAACGTTGAGCAGGCACAACAGCATCGACGAGCAGATAAGGCGCATATTGACCGGCACAACCATACAAACGTTGAGCAGGCACAACGTGCAAATGCGTTTCGCAAGGCTTATTATCCCCGGCAGATTCATACACTTTCTATAAGCGGTTGACATTATAGTAACACTCATGGCAAAGGTAAGGCAAAAACAGTGAAATGCAAACAAATTCTTTCACATAAAAGGCGGAAGGGGGAGATTGGGTGCTATCGAAGCGCTTCCGCACCCTAAGTGAAAAAACAATTGTTTCAAGGTGCCGATAATAATTTTTGTCTATTCCGGACACGTGCAGATATTTTGACAGCATGCGTTTCTTGGGGGTGTCATCATTGAGAAGATGGGGGTGTCATCTCTATAGAGATGAGGGCGTCATCTTCCCAATGAACAAAGTGTCATCTCTACAGTGATGATACCCTAATCTCTATAGAGATGAGCACCTCATCTTCCCAATGATGAGTTTCTGCCGATTGCTAAAATTGGAAGATTGCCATTCGATCCATGCACTGCCACGACAATATGCTTGCAATAACAGTAGAATGTTTTCTATTTGATAAAAACGCCATAAACGGCGGCTTTTGAAGGCGGTTTAGAGGGACTAAGAAATATCAAGACAAAATGGCTGCTTCGGCAGGGGAGGAGGATGGTGCTTTGATTTGGATAAGGTGGAGAAAGTATATTGTATTCTATGCTATGCATAGAGAAGAAACGACTTGTGGAAGCGGCGTCAGGTCAATGCGACCGTGGCGCAGGCATGCCTTGAACATAAAAAAAACTCCGGGCGGCAGCCCGGAGCTTCGGCAATCGTGTAAAGGCGTCGTGCGGTGCGT
>JAJPYP010000214.1 GCA_021204885.1 Prevotellaceae bacterium | reverse complement strand
TGGGCGTGGATTACCGCACCAAGACCATCGCGGCGGGCAAAGTGATACGACCCTCGGGCGACTGGGAACGGGAAATCCGTGAAGTGAAGCACTACTTCAAGGACTTTCAAGGGAAGCATCCCTGGAATTTCAACTTGGGCGCCTTATGAGCGACGTGTCTACCCTGCTGCGAGTCAGCCTGCTGCAAACCGACATCCTCTGGGAGGAGAAGCGCGTGAACTTAAGCCGCCTCAAGCAGGCGTTGGAGGGGTTGCAAAGCAAGACGGACGTAGTCTTCTTGCCCGAGATGTTCTCCACGGGTTTCAGCATGGATACCCGCCGCTTAGCAGAGCCTACAGACGGAGAGACCGTCACGCGGCTTACAGCGTGGGCGGCCGTTTACGGCATTGCCCTTGCGGGCAGCTACATCGCCCGCCAAGAGCAAGACGGCACTCCGGCCTTTTACAACCGCGCCTTCTTCATCACGCCCGGGGGAGAAGCGGCGTTCTTGGATAAACGCCACCTCTTCCGCATAGGGTATGAGAAGGAGAGCTATTCGGCCGGCAGCCGCCGCGACATCATCCGCTACAAAGGGTGGAACATCCGGCTATTAGTGTGCTACGACCTGCGCTTCCCCGTGTGGAGCCGCAACGTGCAGAACGGATACGACCTGCTTGTCTACGTGGCCAATTGGCCCGCCTCGCGCCGTAAGGTGTGGGATGCCTTGCTCCCGGCACGCGCTTTGGAGAACCAATGCTACCTGTGCGGCGTGAACCGTGTGGGCACGGACGGGAACAACCTGCCTTATAGCGGCGGCAGCGTGGTCTACTCCCCCAAGGGAGAAGTGTTGGCATCGGTACCCGACAATGTAGCGGGCATCGCCACCGCCACCATCGACTTGGAGGCATTGCAAGCCTTCCGTGGCAAGTTCCCCGTCTGGAAAGACGCCGACAAGTTCACTCTCGACACGGGCCCTGTAACCTGATGCCTGCTACCGCCCTACCCGACAACAAGAAATACATATTCATTAAACCTTCATTTACAGCTTATGAAAACGAACCTAAGTTCCCGGATTACCCTGAACAGGGTATCCCCCAAGTATTACAGGCCTGAAAACGCCTTCGAGCGGTCGGTACTGACCCGTCTTGAGAAGATTCCCACCGACATCTACGAATCGGTGGAACAGGGCTCCGCACAGATAGCCCTCGACATAGCCCAAACCATCCGCGACAAGCAGAAAGCGGGCCGCTTCTGCGTGTTGGCGTTGGCCGGCGGCAACTCCCCGCGCGGCGTGTTCAGCCACTTGATCGAGCTGCACCGGAAGGAGGGGCTGAGCTTCCGCAACGTGATCATATTCAACCTCTATGAGTACTATCCGTTGGCGCCGGGCGCCATCAACAGCAACCTGAACGCCTTGAAGGAGATGTTGCTCGACCATGTGGACATAGACCCCGAGCACATATTCAGCCCCAGCGGCACCATACCCCAAGAGGCCATCTTCGAGCATTGCCGCCTCTACGAGAAGCGCATCGAGAGCTTCGGCGGCATAGACATCGCGCTGCTTGGCATCGGGCGCGTGGGCAACATCGGCTTCAACGAACCGGGCTCGCGGCTCAACTCCACCACCCGGCTCATCTTGATGGACAACGACTCGCGCAACGAAGCCTCCAAGAGCTTCGGCAGCATCGACAACACCCCGGTAAGTTCCATCACCATGGGCGTGGCCACTATCCTGTCGGCAAAGAAGGTGTACCTCTTGGCATGGGGAGAAGAGAAAGGCAAGATGGTGAAAGCGTGCGTGGAAGGCTCCATCACCGACACGATACCCGCCTCCTACCTGCAAACGCACAACAACGCCCACATCGTGCTCGACCTCTCGGCGGCGGCCAACCTCACGCGCATACAGCGGCCGTGGCTCGTCACCTCGTGCGAGTGGAACGACAAGCTCATACGCAGCGCCATCGTCTGGCTGTGCCAACTCACCCACAAGCCCATCTTGAAGCTCACCAACCGCGATTACAACGAAAACGGACTGAGCGAGCTGCTGGCACTCTACGGCTCGGCCTACAACGTGAACATCAAGATATTCAACGACCTGCAACACACCATTACCGGCTGGCCCGGGGGCAAGCCCAATGCCGACGACACCTACCGTCCCGAACGCGCCAAGCCTTACCCCAAGCGCGTGGTGGTCTTCTCCCCGCACCCCGACGACGACGTCATCTCCATGGGAGGCACCCTGCGCCGGTTGGTGGAACAGCGACACGACGTGCACATAGCCTACGAGACCTCGGGCAACATCGCCGTGGGCGACGAGGAGGTCATCCGCTTCCTGCACTTCATCAACGGGTTCAACCAGCTCTTCAACAACAGCGAGGACCAAGTCATCAACGAGAAGTATGCCGAGATACGCCGCTACTTGCAGGAGAAGCAAGACGGCGACGCCGATACGCCCGACATACTCACCATCAAAGGACTCATCCGCCGGGGCGAGGCACGCACGGCCTGCACCTACAACAACATCCCGCTAAGCCATTGCCATTTCCTCGACCTTCCCTTCTATGAGACGGGCAAGATACAGAAGAAGCCCCTCTCCGAAGCCGATGTGGAGAAGGTGCGCCACCTCCTGCAAGAGATACAACCCCACCAGATATTCGTGGCCGGCGACTTGGCCGACCCGCACGGCACGCACCGCGTGTGCACCGACATCGTGCTGGCCGCCATCGACTTGGAGAAAGAGGCGGGTGCCCCATGGTTGAAGGAGTGCCGCATCTGGATGTACCGGGGCGCGTGGGCCGAATGGGAGATAGAGCACATCGAGATGGTCGTACCCATCAGTCCCGAAGAGCTGCGTGCCAAGCGCAACGCCATCTTGAAGCACCAGAGCCAGATGGAGAGCGCCCCCTTCCTTGGCAACGACGAGCGCCTCTTCTGGCAACGTAGCGAAGACCGCAACCGTGCCACGGCCGCCCTCTACGACAGCTTGGGGTTGGCCAGCTACGAAGCGATGGAAGCGTTCGTAGAATATGTGCCTTTATAACAACGTTGCCCCCGCTACAACTTGCTTGTAACGGGGGCAATCCTTATGCTTCTCTAACCGAAGTCAGCTTGCCTTAGATGCCTAAAGACTTGCGCACTGCCTCCACCTTATCGGCGGCATCGGCCAATGCCGAACGGTAGCACTTGGGGCACTCCATCTTGCCCTTTACCTCGATATAGAACTTGATCTTGGGCTCCGTACCCGAAGGACGTACGGAAATCTTCGAGCCGTCTTCCGTGAAGTATTGCAGCACGTTGGAGGTCTCGGGCATAGTCAAGTCGGACACGTTGCCCTCGCCGTCGGTAGCCTTCAGGGTCTTGTAATCCTTGACCAACGCCACTTTGGAACCGCCTATCTCTTTGGGCGGGTTGGCGCGGAAGGTCTCCATCATGGCCTTGATCTCGTCGGCACCGCTCTTGCCCGGCTTCACGACGTTCACCGTGGTCTCGCGGGAGAAACCGTACTCCAAGTAGATGTCCATCAGCACGTCATAGAGCGTCTTGCCGTTGTCCTTGGCCCAAGCGCAAATCTCGGCCAACAAGGAGCAAGCCGATACGGCGTCTTTGTCGCGCACGAAGTCCTCGGCCAAGAAGCCGTAGCTCTCCTCGCCGCCGCCGATGTACTGCTGCTTGCCCTCACGCAACCTTATCTCGCGGGCAATCCACTTGAAGCCCGTGTAGCAATCCAGCATCTCGATGTTGTTCTTGTCGGCCACGGCCTTGATGAGCTCGGTGGTCACGATGGTCTTCACCACGAAGTCGGTGGGCTGCATCTTGCCCGTGGCGATGCGGTTCTTGATGATGTAGTACAGGAAGAGCAGGCAAGTCTGGTTACCGTTGATAAGTACCCATTCGCCCCGGTCGTCCTTGCAGGCCATGCCCACGCGGTCGGCATCCGGGTCGCTGGCCATCACGATGTCGGCATCTATCTGCTTGGCCAAGTTGATGGCCATCGTCAAAGCCTCGGCATTCTCGGGGTTGGGCGATACCACGGTGGGGAAATCACCGCTCTTCACCATCTGCTCGGGCACGCAATGCACGTTCTCGAAGCCCCACTTCTTCAACGAGGCGGGAATAAGCACGCGGCCCGTGCCGTGCAACGGCGTGTAGACGATGCACAAGTCTTTCTGCCGGTGAATCATCTCCGGGTCGATGGAGATGGCATGTACCTTCTCCAAGTAGACTTGGTCCACATCGTCGCCTATAATCTGGATGAGCTCCTTGTTGCCCTTGAACTTGATGTCCTCTACCTTCACCTTGCCCACCTCTTCGATGATGGCCGTGTCGTGCGGGGCAAGTACCTGTGCGCCGTCTTCCCAGTAAGCCTTGTAGCCGTTGTATTCACGCGGGTTGTGGCTGGCCGTCAGGTTGATGCCGCTTTGGCAACCCAAGTGGCGGATGGCGAAGGAGACCTCGGGCGTGGGGCGCAAGTCGTCGAACAGATACACCTTGATGCCGTTGGCCGAGAAGATGTCGGCCGATATTTCGGCGAACTTACGGCTGTTGTTGCGGCAGTCGTGCCCTACCACCACTGAAATCTGCCCGCGACCGGCGAAGCATTTGTTCAGGTAGTTGGCCAAGCCCTGCGTGGCCGCGCCCACCGTATAGATATTCATGCGGTTGCTGCCGGCACCCATGATGCCGCGCAAGCCACCCGTACCAAACTCCAAGTCCTTATAGAAACACTCGATAAGCTCGCTCTTGTCGGGGTTCTCCAAGATACGCTTCACCTCTGCTTGAGTCTCGGCGTCATACGCGGGAGTAAGCCAGGTCTTGGCCTTCTCCGTCACCTGCTTGATCAATTCCATATTTTCCATTGTAAACTATTTAAGAGGTTTATATATGCAGTTCCACATTCGTTACAAATGTAATGGATTAGCCCCAATAATGCAAGTTATTCAGGAATTTTATATCTATCGCCTGTCTGTTTGACATACTCTTGCAGGAATTCCTGCGGATAACCCACACGCATGGGCATGGCGGGCTGTCCGATGGCGTTGCGTTCGAACTGTCCGTCCTTCACCCTACGCACCACACCGTCGTTGTACTTCACGATAAGGAACTCGCCCAAGCGCTTCCAAGCCGACAAGGTGTTCTGCGCGGTCATCTCGGTATAGTTGGTCAAGAAAGCCTTCGCCCCGTCAGGGTCACTCTCCAACATCTTGGCGGCGGTGGCCTCGATGCCCTCCTGCGCTTGGGCGAACGTCTGCTCCAACTGCGACTGCACGGCACGCACGTCGTCAATCATCAAGTCGTAACGCAAGTAGACCATGTTGGCCACCCAGTTGAATATCCAGAACGAGGAGTTCCAAGAGAAGGTGGCATAGTCGGCACCGTCCACATGGCCATAGCACCGGGGCACGCGGTCGGTGCAGCAATACACGGGCGTGAAGACGGTCATGTTGGCGTCGTCCGTACCGAACCACAGCACCCCGCCGATGGCATCAGGCAGTTCCGAGCGCATCTGCGCCACGAACACGAAGCCCGTCTGCTGGGTAGAGATGGGGCGCTCGTTGAAATACTCCACACCGTCCACCTTGAAGGAGAGCGGCGTCAAGCGGTAAGGCGCGTGGTAGGGACCCGCGCCGAAGTCGTTGGTGATGTCCAGCGGCGTGCCCTCATAGTGGTCGCGCATGGCGTTCTTCACATCGTCGACAGACACCTTGCGGTCGGGCTTCAAGTAGAGCGGCATGGGCTCGGCCGATTGGCCCAAGATATAAGGCAGGAACTCCTCGCCCCGACCGGTGAACATGTTGTACACGCTCCACACGCGGGCCTCGCAATAGCGCAAGGCACCGAAATCGATGGGCGCGTAAGCGTCGGCGAAGCTGAACTCCTTGTTCACGCCGTCGAAGTAGCCCTTCTCGCGTGCGAAGGAGATCACATCCGACGAATAGAGGCAGTTGTTCTTGTCGTTCAAGTCGAACTGATGGATGCGGCTCTGGTTGGCATGGGCCGCGATGCAGTCGTCGGGCACGCGCACGGCCACCCACACGGCACCGCGCACGCCGGGGCCCTTGCCTATCATCTCCATAATCCACACCTCGTTGGGGTCGGCGATGGAGAAGGTCTCGCCCTCGCTGCAATAGCCATACTCCTGTACCAAGTCGGTCATCACCTTGATGGCCTCGCGGGCAGTACGCGCACGCTGCAACGCCAAGTATATCAAGCTGCCGTAGTCCATTATGGCGGTGCTGTCGGCCAGTTCATGGCGGCCGCCGAAGGTGGTCTCGCCGATGGAGAGCTGGAACTCGTTCATGTTGCCTATCACGTTGTACGTCTGGGCCGCCTGCGGAATTTGGCCAAGGTACCGGCCCGTATCCCACTCATACACCTCAATCATGGAACCTTTCGGGTGCAGGCCCGCACCGAAGTGACGCAACTCGCCGAACAAGCCGTAAGAATCGGCGGAATAAGAGATGATGGTCGACCCATCGGCAGAGGCGTCCTTACCCACAAGGATATTGGTACAGCCCCATGCGTCCGTCCACGCCCATACGGCGCACAAGACGGGGAAAATCAGTTTTCTAATCATGTCGTTATATATTATAAGATATTGTCTCCGTCACCACACGAAGGTGTACTCCTTCACCGTGCTGTTGCCGCACTCGTCCGTCACGGTCAGCTCCAAGGTATGCCGTCCCCCTTTCCTGACGTGCTTCGGGTCGAGCACGCACACCAAATCGCCGTTCATGGCATTGGGTTTGCCGAAGAGCGCGTAGGCTCCGTCTATCCTTCCGTAATAGGAGGCGATGCCGGTCTCCTTGTCCTTGGCCTTGAAGACGATGCGCCCCGTGCTTCCCCACCGTGCCTCGTTCACCGGGGTCACCTCGGGCGGCACGGTATCCACCGCCACCGTATAAGTGCCTATCTGGTATATTGGCGCTTTCATATAGCCCTTTTCATACACGCCGCCCACGCTCTGCTTGCGCCCGTCGTCGCCCACTAACGCCACGTAATACTTGGAAGCGTCCTCCAACGGGTCGTGGCGCAGGCCGATGCGCAACTCGCAACCCTTGTGCAGCGGGATGCGCGTGGGGTTCAAGCAATAGGTAAAGGCGATGTCACCGCTGTCGGCACGTACCGAGCAGTCGAGCCAAGCGTCGTCATAGAGCATTCCCTTGGGGATGACCATCTCCAATCCCGGCAGTTGCAGGAAGTTCGTCCTGTCCCATTGGAACAGGCGGGCGTTCTCGTTCCCGGCCGGCGGTATGGGCATCGGCTTGCCCTCCACCGTGAAAGCCACGGTCGATGTGTTGCCCAAGGCATCGCTCAGCGTATAGACAAAGCGGTAGGCACGCTCCTCATTGATGTCGACCAACCCACGGTTATCGCCAGCCGCATGCAACATGCGCAAGCGGTTGCCCGGCTCGACGAACGACTTCATGTATCCCCTATAGGTCCACGAGTTGATGTAGCGGTTCTCCTCCGTGGCAAAGCGGTCCACGTCGCTGCTGAACACCTCCTCGCCGTCCACCTCCAAGGTGACGTGGCGCACGCCGTACTTGTTGTGCACCCCGTCCATGTAGTCGTAGGCGCGGATGCCCGCCCCGATAACGCCCCAAGCCGTAATGACAGTGTTCACCGGCACCGTGTAGGCACGCGGTGTGGCCACCCCTTGCACCACGCCCCTGCCCGCTTGCGGGAAGAGCATGACGGCCTCGGCACGCGGGGCGGTCTTGTCCTTTACGTAACGCCGGAAGAAGGGAAGCGGGTCCACGAACTCGCCCGTATCGGTCTCGTACACATCCAAGTGCAGGTGCGGGCCGAAGGAGTAGCCCGTATTGCCGCTCAGGGCAATCACCTGCCCCCGCTTCACGGGGTACTCACCCGGCAACGGCACTATCTCCACCTCCCAAGACTCCTGCTCGTATTGCAACGCTTCCACCCGCTCGGCGATGGGCGACATGAAGGCGGACAGGTGGCGGTTCATCACGCTGTAGCCGTTCTCGTAGGCCACGTCGAGGATGTAACCCGACCCGTGCGTCACACGGATGCGTGATAT
>JAJPYP010000230.1 GCA_021204885.1 Prevotellaceae bacterium | reverse complement strand
CTTGCCGACAAGGCGGCTTGCGACCGATGGGTGGACTCCGTCATGGAGCGGCTTACGATAGAAGAGCGCGTGGGGCAACTCTTCGTCTTTACTATCGCCCCGCAAAAAGACAAAGCCAACCGTGCCTTATTGCAGAAGGTGGTGCGGCAGTATCACGTGGGCGGGCTGCTCTTCTCGGGCGGACAGATGGAGAACCAAGTGGACCTGACCAACGAGGCGCAACAGATGGCCGACGTTCCCTTGATGATTACCTTCGACGGCGAGTGGGGGCTCTCCATGCGGCTCAAAGGAACGCCTGTCTTCCCCAAGAACGCCGTGTTGGGTTGCATACGCGACAACAGCCTCCTCTACGAGTATGGCAAGGAAATGGCGCGTGAATGTCGCGAAGTGGGCGTGCAGGTGAACTTCGCGCCGGTGGCCGACGTGAACATCAACCCCAAGAACCCCGTCATCAACGTGCGTTCCTTCGGCGAGCTGACCCAAAACGTGACGGACAAGGTCATAGCATACGCCATGGGCTTGGAAGCGGGTGGCGTGCTCTCTGTGGGCAAGCACTTCCCCGGCCATGGCGATACCGAGGTGGATTCGCACAAGGCGTTGCCCACCTTGCCCTTCACACGCGAGCGATTGGACAGCATCGAGCTTTATCCTTTCAAGCACGCCATAAAAGCCGGCATGAGCGGCATCATGGTGGGACACTTGGCCGTGCCGGCCATAGAACCGACTGTGGGCTTGCCCTCGTCGCTGTCGCACAACATCGTCAGCGACCTCTTGACCGACGAGTTGAAATTCCAAGGCCTCATCTTCACCGATGCCCTCTCCATGAAGGGTGTGGCGGGTCACAGCTCCCTGTGCCTTGCCGCATTGCAGGCGGGCAACGACCTGCTGTTGGTGCCGCAAAACATCCAAGCCGAGATGGCGGCGGTGATCAAGGCCGTGAAAGAGGGCGATTTGGAGGAAAAGACCATCGATGAGAGGTGCCGAAAGGTGCTGACTTACAAATATGTATTGGGGCTTGACAAAACGCCGCATATCAACCCTACGGGGCTGAAAGAGCGCATCGACACGCCCTATACCCGCGACTTGATAAGCCGCCTGAACGCCGCCGCCATCACCGCCACGGGTAACGAGCCGCAAGTGTTGCCCCTTGACTCTACCATCGGGGAGGTGGCCGTGCTGCATGTGGGAGTCGCCGCCAAGGTGAAGCCCTTCTTGAACGAACTCTCCCATAAGGTGCATGCGGTGGAGTTCCAGCTACAGGCAGGGCAATCGGCCAAAGCATACGAGGCGTTGAAAGCGAAGCTGTCGGCCTATCCTTTCGTGATAGTGAGCATCACCGAAACCAACCTTGCCCCCTACACGACATTCTTCACCGGCTACTTGCCCGACGTACCCACGGTAAACATTCTCTTTACCACCGACAAGCAAGCCGCTACTTTAGGCGAGGGCTTGACACGCTCCGCCGTTACCCTATTAGGACACTCGGCCGAAGAAGCGGTGCAACGCGGCGCGGCACGCATCATCTGCGGAGAGGCCGTGGCCGACGGGTTCCTCTCGGCTGCCATAGGCAACCTGATTCCTGCCGGTGCAGGGGTACGGATAGGTGCGGCGCAAGCCGATGAGGAGACGACCGGTGAAGACGACAGCACGTGGGCCGAAGCCCTCGACGGGGTGGCTACTACCATAGGGCAGACGGTGGAAGTACCCGGTATCAACGCCGCCAAGCTGGCCAAGATAGACACCATTGCCCAAGAGGGCGTTGACCAAGGGGCTTATCCCGGCTGCCAAATCATCGTGTTGAAAGAGGGGCAACCTGTGTACCATAAGGCATTCGGCACCCCTACGGGCGAAGGGGCTGCGGAGCGCCCCGTCTACACGAGCGACGTGTACGACCTCGCCTCGCTCACCAAGACCACCGCTACCCTGCTGGCCGT
Source organism: Prevotellaceae bacterium (assembly GCA_021204885.1). The sequence continues at coordinate 6,094 of JAJPYP010000230.1, read as the reverse complement.
AATGAAACTCTATGACGAGGGACGCTTGAAGCTGACCGACCGCCTTGGCGACTGCCTGCCCCGCTTTAAAGGCACTGGCAAGCGGAACATCACCATACAAGACCTATTGTTCCACCAATCGGGTTTGCCCTCGACCATCCTCTTCTACTTGGAGGCGATTGACAAGGAGAGCTACCAAGGCACGCTCTTCAAGAGCCGTCCCGACAGGTTGCACCCCGTGCAGACCGCACGGCAGACGTGGGCCAATCCCGCGTTCCGTTTCTTCGAGGGCCTCACTTCGGCGGTACCCACCGAGGAGTACACCATGGAGGTGTCCGACAGCCTTTGGCTGCACCGCGATTTCAAAGAAACTTATATGCAGAAGATAGTCGACACGCCCTTGAAAGACAAACGCTACCGCTACAGTTGCGTGGGCTTCATCTTGCTGCAACAGGTGGTGGAGACGATAACGGGCATGCCCATGGACGAATATCTTGCCCGGGAGTTTTACATCCCCATGGGGCTGACACACACCGGCTACCTGCCGCTGCGTTTCCTGCCGCGCGAGGGCATCGTGCCTTCTGCCAAAGACCCGTTCTTGCGCAAGGTGACGCTGCAAGGCTATGTACACGACGAGTCGGCTGCATTCTTGGGTGGCGTATCGGGCAACGCCGGTCTCTTCTCCAATGCCGAAGAGACGGCACGCATCTACCAAATGTTGCTGAACGATGGAGAATTAGACGGGAAACGCTACCTGAGCGCGGAGACTTGCCGGTTCTTCACCACCACCGTCTCCACCCGTAGCCGGCGCGGCTTGGGCTTCGACAAGCCCGACCCCCGTCCCGGCACCGGTCCTTGCTGCGACGAGGCACCCACGTCCACTTACGGACACACCGGCTTTACCGGCACCTGCGCATGGGTAGATCCCGACAACCGCCTGGTCTATATATTCTTGAGTAATCGCACCTATCCCCGGTCTTGGAACACCAAGCTCACAAGGCTCGACATACGTGGGCGCATACAGACGGCGATTTACGAGGCTTTGGAATAGTAGGTTGATGCCGGGATACGACATGAAAATGACACGATATGTGTATCACAGGAAAAGAATTTGTATCTGATAGACAAAGGACAAAAGCGCGTTATTATTTTGATTTGACAAAATAATGGCTTATCTTTGGGCGTCATATCGATGATATTACCTTGTGAATTTATCGATAAGGTGACCCATTGGATTATATAAGGAAATACACTATGCTATTGGACAAATCTGTATTCGAACATGGGCAGGAGTGGGCACAGAAAGGTTACGCGCTGCCGCTGTTCGATGTGGAGAAGATGAAGGCACGCACAGCCGAGGCGCCTTGCTGGATTCACTTCGGTGCGGGCAACATATTCCGCGCTTTCCATGCCGACTTGGCACAGGAGATGTTGAACACGGGCGTGACGGACCGTGGCATCATCGTGGCCGAGGGGTATGACTACGAGATTATAGAGAAGATGTACCGTCCGCACGACAACATAGGCGTGCTTGTGACGCTCAAGGCCGCCGGCAGTGTGGACAAGCGCGTGGTGGGTTCCATTGCCGAGGCGCTTACCGCCGATACCGCAAACGCCCGCGACTGGGAACGGCTCAAAGAGATATTCCGAAGCGCCTCGTTACAAATGGCCACCTTCACCATTACCGAGAAGGGATACCTGCTGCGCTCGGCCGACGGCAGGGCGTTGCCCGGTGTGGAAGAGGACTTGCAAGCGGGGCCGGCATGCCCCAAGAGCTACATAGGCAAGGTGGCGGCGCTGCTGCATGAAAGGTATGCCTGCGGCGGCGCGGCGCCCGTCGCCATGGTGAGCACAGATAACTGCTCGCACAATGGCGACAAGCTATACAACGCCGTGAATGCCTTTGCCCAGGCGTGGGAAGCCGGCGGCGTGTGCAAGGCGGGCTTTGCAGCCTACGTGAATGATGCCGCCAAGGTGTCGTTTCCTTGGACGATGATAGACAAGATCACGCCCCGCCCCGACAGCCAAGTGGAGAAGATACTCTTGGCCGACGGCATTGAGCAATTGGAGCCGGTCATCACCTCGAAGAAGACGTATGTGGCCCCCTTCGTGAACGCGGAGGAGTGCCAATACTTGGTGGTAGAGGACAAGTTCCCCAACGGCCGCCCGGCATTGGAGCGGGTGGGCGTCTACTTCACCGACCGCGCCACGGTAGACAAGGTGGAGAAGATGAAGGTGTGCACCTGCCTGAACCCGCTGCACACGTGCTTGGCCCTGTTCGGCTGCCTGCTTGGTTACCGTCTCATTGCCGACGAGATGAAGGATGCCGACCTGCATCGGCTCGTGGAGACGCTGGGTTATGTAGAGGGGCTACCCGTGGTAGTCGACCCCGGGATATTGTCGCCCCGTAGGTTCATCGACGAGGTGGTGAAAGTGCGCATTCCCAACCCCTTTATGCCCGACACGCCGCAACGCATCGCCTGCGACACGTCGCAGAAGCTCTCCATCCGCTTCGGGGAGACCATCAAGGCTTACAGGAAGCGCGAGGACTTGGACGTGCGGTCACTCCGGGTAATTCCGCTTATCTTCGCCGGCTGGTTGCGCTACTTGATGGCGGTGGACGACGAGGGCCGCGCTTTCGAGCTGAGCCCCGACCCGCTATTAGGCGATGTGTGCCGCTATGTGGAACACATCGGCTTGGGTATGACCGATGCGGCCGCCGTGGAGCAGGCTGTGGCACCGTTGCTGCACCGGGCGGAGATATTCGGCGTGGACCTCTACGAGACGGGCTTGGCCGGCAAGGTAATGGCGTGCTTCATGGCGCTCATTGCAGGCAAGGGCGCGGTAAGGCACACGATTGGACAATTTAAATAGAATAATATAGAACGGTAAGGCAGGGATGGACAGAAAGACCGATTTCCGATGGGTGATTTGCGGCATGTTGTTCTTCGCGGTGGTGGTGAACTACATGGACCGTCAGGTGCTCTCCTTGACGTGGAAAGATTTCATCGCCACGGAGTTCCACTGGAGCGACAGTGATTATGGCACCATTACGGGGTTCTTCTCATTAGTGTATGCCGTGGGCATGCTCTTTGCGGGGCGTTTCATCGATTACTTGGGCACGAAGCGGGGCTATGTGACCGCCATCGCGGTATGGAGCACGGGTGCCTGCCTGCACGCTTTTTGCGGCATACTCACGTGCGGCATCGTGAGCGGGGAATGGGTACTCTCGTTCCTTGGTGCAAGGCAACACTTGCTATCCCTGCAAGAGGCCACGGCACTTCACGGCGCGGCCGATTTGACCTTGATGATCACCACCGTGAGCGTGTGGATGTTCATCGTGGCGCGGGCGGTACTCTCCATAGGCGAGTCGGGCAACTTCCCCTGTGCCATCAAAGCCGTGTCGGAATACTTCCCAAAGAAAGACCGCGGGTTTGCTACGGGCATCTTCAACTCGGGCGCACAGATAGGAGCGCTTATCGCTCCCTTCATCATCCCGCTCATCGCACGGCGCTTCGGCTGGGAGACGGCGTTCCTTGTCATCGGCGCGTTAGGCTACATCTGGCTCTTCTGCTGGATTGCCGTGTACAAGCGGCCGGCTGAGAATCCGCACGTGAACGCGGCCGAGCTGGCTTACATAGAGCAGGACGCGGAGGAAGAGGCGGAAAAGAAGCGGGCAACCGCGGCATCGGCATCGGCGAATAAGGCGGAAACGGCCGTCGAGAAGCACATCTCCCCGTTCAAGGCGTTCACCTTCCGCCAGACGTGGGCGGTAGTCGTGGGACGTTTCCTGCCCGACTCGGTGTGGTGGTTCCTGCTGTTCTGGGCACCGGCCTTCATCAGCGAGGTGTATGGCTATTCGAGCGACACGCCGCAAGGCATGTTCGGCATCTTCATCATCTACCTTATCTCGATGCTCTCCTTGGCGGGCAGCTATTTGCCCACGTGGTTCATCAACCACACCAACGTGAATCCTTACCAAGGACGCATGCGGGGCATGCTCATCTTCGCGCTCTTCCCGCTGTTGGGCTGCCTCGTGATGCCGGCAGGCTCCATCTCGATGTGGTTCCCTGTCATCATCATCGGCATCATGGCGGCGGCGCACCAAAGCTGGAGCGCCAACGTGTACAACGTGGTGAGCGACATGTTCCCCAAGGCGGTGGTGGCTACGGTGACGGGCGCGGCGGGCTTGGCCAGCGGCTTGGGCTGCTTCATCTTCAACAAGGGGGCGGGCCTGCTTTTCGACTATACCGAGGCCATCAAGATGCAGTTCTTAGGCTTCGGCGGCAAGCAAGCCGGTTATATGATTGTGTTCCTTGTGGCGGCGGTGGCCTATCTGCTCAGTTGGTGTGTCATGAAATTATTGGTTCCCAAATATAAGTTAGTAGAATTGTAACATGTTCATCACGGAAGATTTCCTTTTAAGCAACGATACGGCACGGCACCTCTACCACGACCATGCCAAGAAGCTGCCCATCATCGACTACCATTGCCACTTGATGCCGTCGATGGTGGCGGCCGATTACCGCTTCCGCTCCATCACGGAGTTGTGGTTGGGCGGCGACCACTACAAGTGGCGGGCGATGCGGGCGAACGGCGTGCCCGAGGAGTTTATCACCGGCAAGGCCGATGACTGGAGCAAGTTCCAGAAGTGGGCGGAAACTGTTCCCTACACGCTGCGTAACCCCCTTTACCACTGGACGCACTTGGAATTGAAAACGGCCTTCGGCATCGACGAGCTACTTACGCCTGCCACGGCGCGTGCCATCTACGACCGCTGCAACGAGCTGTTGCAGCACGGAGACTTGACGGCTCGTGGATTGATGCGCCACTACCATGTGGAGACCGTCTGCACCACGGACGACCCGTGCGACACCTTGGAATATCACCGGCAGGTGAAGGCCGAGGGCTTCGAGATACAGATGCTGCCCGCATGGCGGCCCGACAAGGCGATGGCCGTGGACGACACCGCCGCTTACAACGCCTACATGAACCGTTTGGGCGAGACCGTGGGCAGGGATATAAAGCATTATGACGACTTGCTCGATGCCTTGAAGGAGCGGCACGACTTCTTCGCCGGGAACGGTTGCCGCGTGGCCGACCATGCCTTGGCCGAGGTGCCTTTCGCTCCCTGCACGCACGACCAGGCGGCCAAGCTGTGGCAACGGGTGCGCGAAGGAGAGACGTTGGAGAAGGAGGAGACGGCCCGCTTGCAGACGGCGCTCTTGATAGAACTGTGCCGCATGAATCACGAGAAGGGTTGGGTACAGCAGTTCCACATAGGCGCGTTGCGCAACTTGAACACGCGGGGTTTCCGCGCACTCGGTCCCGACACGGGCTACGACACCATCGGCGACTGGCGTTGTGCCGAGCACTTGGGCCGCCTTTTAGACGCGCTCGATGTAGACGACCGCTTGGCCAAGACCATTCTCTACAACCTCAACCCTACGGACAACGCCGTATTGGCCACCATGATAGGCACCTTCCAAGACGGTGAGACACCAGGCAAAATGCAGCTTGGCTCGGGCTGGTGGTTCAACGACCAGCTCACGGGCATGCGCGACCAGATAGAGGCACTCTCGCTGCAAGGGTTGCTGAGCCGCTTCGTGGGCATGCTCACCGACTCGCGCTCGTTCCTCTCCTACCCGCGTCACGAGTACTTCCGCCGCTTGCTTTGCGACATATTAGGCGGCGACGTGGAGCGCGGGCTTATCCCACGCGAGGCCAAGCGCGTGGAAGGGATGGTGGAAGACATCAGCTACTACAACGCGAAGAACTATTTCAAGTTTTGAAGAATACCGATTTAATAACAATCTTATTAACCAACTAACTAACAAACAATTACAAATTATGGCAAAGATCATCACTCTTGGAGAGATCATGCTTAGACTCTCTCCGCAAGGAACCGACCGTTTCATCCAGGCCGGAGCGTTCAACATCATCCCCGGCGGCGGTGAGGCCAATGTGGCCGTCAGTGTGGCCAACTATGGACATGAGGCTTACTTCGTAAGCAAGCTGCCTAAACACGAGATAGGTCAGATTGCCGTAAACGCCCTGCGTCGCTATGGCGTGAACACCAAGTACATCGCCCGTGGCGGCGACCGCATAGGGCTCT
>JAJPYP010000013.1:1397-8055 GCA_021204885.1 Prevotellaceae bacterium | reverse complement strand
GGATAGGCCTTGTACTCCTCGTAAGTGGGGTATTCACCTGCATAGAGCGGGAAGGAGTAGGCGGGCACCTCGCGCTCGTCGAAGCGGATGTAGGCCAACATCTTGCTGTCGGCGCTGAACTCGAGGGCGCGGTCGAAGGAGAACTCCTCCTCGTACACCCAGTCAGGTATACCGTTGATTATTTCATTACGGCGTCCGTCCTCCGTCACCTGGCTCTCGCTGTTACCGTATAACAGTTTCACCAAGTAGATGTTATTGTCCCTGACGAACGCTACCTGCTGTCCGTCGGGCGAGAAGACAGGCGACTGCTGGGCACCTCCATCCGAGAGTCGCTGCACCACGTTGTTTATCGCGCCATCCAAGTTCCTCTTCAAGCTGTAGATATAGTGTTCGGCGGTGTAGGAGTGGCGGTATATGGGCTTCGTGTCCGTGGCGATAAGCAACTTGGTGCCGTCGGGTGAGTAGCTGTAGCTGTCGATGTGCTGGAAGGGGCATTCCCGCGCCGTCTGGGTGTCGAAGAGCACCTCTACCTGCTCCCCCGTCTTGAAGGAGTACTTGATGATTTGCGTACGCTCGCGGTTCATCTGCGAGTAGTGTTCCCCGTCCTCGGGGATGGGGGTCACGCCAAAGACGTTCCGCGCCATGAAGCCGCCCTTGAGCACCTCTTCGAGTTGTAACTGCTTGCCGCCCCCTTGGGCGAATGCCACTCCCGTGCACAGGCACAGGAGCAGGAGTAACCGGATCTTTTTCATTGTCTGCATGTATGTTTTTGGTTGTTGTATGCCGATGTGGGTTTCACCCGCGCAAATTTACCATTTAAAACGATATGCGCAAAGTTTTTGTTACATTTGCCCGATGAAACTCATAGCGACAGACTTTATGGACAGCCATCCCCTCTACAGCGACTTTTCCACCTTCATGCGCCGCTACTTTCCCTTTAGGGTGCAGAAGGTGTCGGTAGACGCGGGCTTCACCTGCCCCAACCGCGACGGCACCAAAGGGGTAGGGGGATGCGCCTATTGCGACAACCGCACCTTCAGCCCCGCTTATTGCCGCAGCGGCGCCTCGGTGGCAAGGCAATTGGAGGAGGGCAAGCGCTTCTTCGCCCACAAGTATCCCGTGATGCAGTATCTCGCCTACTTCCAAGCCTACTCCAACACCTACGCCGACATCCGTGTGTTGCGGCGGCTCTATGAGGAAGCCTTGGCCGTGGAGGGTGTGGTGGGGTTGGTCCTGGCTACCCGTCCCGACTGCCTGACGGACACGCTCTTGGATTACCTTGCCGATCTTGCCCGCCGCACCTTCCTCCTTGTAGAGTTCGGCATCGAGACCGTGAACGAGGCGGCTCTCAGGCACGTGAACCGGGGGCACACCTTCGCCGATTCCGCCCGTGCCATCGAGCGCACGGCCTCGCGGGGCATCCTCGTGGGCGGCCACCTCATCTTCGGGCTGCCGGGCGACACGCGCGAAAGCATCCTCGCCTCGGCCGCGACCCTCTCGGCCTTGCCCCTTGCCACGCTCAAGATTCACCAGCTCCAGCTGATACGGGGCACACGCATGGCCGCCGAGTACCGCCGGCACCCCGAGGCCTTCTGGCTCATGGACATCGGGGAGTACCTCTCGCTCTTGATAGACTTCATCGAGCGGCTACGCCCCGACATCGTGCTCGAACGCTTCCTTTCGCAAGCCCCTGCCGGGATGCTCATCGCCCCCGCGTGGGACACCAAAATCTATGCCTTCAACCAGCGTCTGCGCCGGCTCATGGCCGACCGTGGGGCTTATCAGGGCAAAAAGGTTGCTATCTAAGAAAAAAGACGTATCTTTGGGGCGGTGAATGACGGGAAAGACTGCCGAAGCCTGAGGGAAAAGCCTGCCGAAAACTGACGGAAGTCTGTTTTAAGGCCTGAGGGAAAAGCCTGCCGAAAGCTGACGGAAGCCGCCGCCTGTTATACACCGAAATTTTCGGGGAACACTCCCCAAGTAATCACGTTAAACCAAACTATCATGCGATTGATTATCCAGCCGGACTATGCATCCGTTTCACAGTGGGCCGCCTGCTACGTGGCCGCCAAAATCCGTGCCGCCCGCCCCACGGCCGAGAAACCATTCCTGTTGGGGTGCCCCACCGGCTCCTCCCCGCTTGGCATGTACAAGGCCTTGATAGACTTGTGCCGAAAGGGAGTCGTCTCCTTCCGCCACGTGGTCACGTTCAACATGGACGAGTACGTAGGCCTGCCGCGCGAACATCCCGAGAGCTACTACTCCTTCATGTGGACGAACTTCTTCGGCCACATCGATATTGACCCGGAGCACGTGCATATCCTCAACGGCAACGCCCCCGACCTTGCAGCCGAGTGCGCCGCCTACGAAGAGGCGATAGCCTCCTTCGGCGGCATCGACCTCTTCCTTGGCGGTATCGGGCCCGACGGGCACATCGCTTTCAACGAGCCGGGCTCCTCCCTTGCTTCGCGCACCCGGCAAAAGACACTCACCACCGACACCATAGTGGCCAACTCCCGCTTCTTCGAGGGTGACGTTACCAAGGTGCCACGCACGGCCTTGACCGTGGGTGTGGGCACCGTGCTCGACGCCAAAGAGGTGCTGATATTGGCTACCGGCCACAACAAGGCCCGCGCCCTGAGGCACGCCGTGGAGGGTCCCGTCATGCAGATGTGGACCATCAGTGCCTTGCAGCTGCACCCCAAAGGCATTATCGTGTGCGACGACGCCGCTACCGAGGAGCTCAAAGTGGGTACCTACCGTTACTTCAAGGATATCGAGCGGGCGCATCTTGACCCCGCTTCGCTGTTGAAGTGACAGCTTCCCCTATACAAGCGAAGCCTTTAGCCCGAAGCTGTCGCTTCGAGCTAAAGGCTTCGCGTTTTACGTTCTGAGTAGCGTAATGTTCAGGTAGTGCGGTGAGGGAGTAGCTGTAATTTCCGCTTTCCCCAACCTATTATCCTTATATATATAAGGTATAAACTTCAGGACTCGCTTTCCTCTTCCTTTATCATGTAAGCAGCTGGGTGTTCCCGAAACGAAAGTTTCGGGAACGCCCAGCTGCGTTTTACGTGCACCTTGGTCTTGCAAGCCAAAAGTCCGGTAAGCCCCTCCTTACTCCTTCCGCGTCTGCAACGTGAACTCCTGCGAGTCGTACTCGTTGCCATACTCGTCGGCCACAGCCACGTGGATAGTGACGGAGCCGTTCTTGAGCTTCTCATCCGCCTCGAGGTTGGCCGTGTACTTGATGCCTTCGCCGGGCGCGATCTCCTCCACGAGGATGCTCGAAGAGATGTAGATATACTTCGAGCCGGTGGTCTCGGTGACGACGGGCAGCACGTTGTAGGCGGTCTGGTCGCCCTCGTTGGTAATCTCGAAGATGACCTTGCTCAGCTCTCCCGCGTCGATCACCTGGTCGCGCCCGTCGTCGATGAAGCGGATGTTACTGATTTGCAAGTCGGCGAGCGGGGAAGTGGCCTTCGCCCGCTCCACGTTGGAGGTGGTGCGCTCTACCTTATATACCTTCTCCTCCTCCTTGGGCGCGGTGGCGGCGCCGGCTATGGCCGCTCCGGCCACGGTTCCTATAATCGTGCCGATGGCCGAGCCTCGGAAGCCGCCACGTCCGCCCCGGTTGCTCGAGCCTATCAGCCCGCCCATGGCACTTCCCAAGTTACCGCCGATGGCGGCACCCGCAACCACAGCTCCCCCGTTGCCCGCGCCTATGCGGCCGGTAGCGCAACCGCTCAGCAGCACGCAGGCAGCCAAGCATACGATGATGAATTTGTTCATAGTGCAGTGTTGTATTGTTTCCGTGTGACAAAGGTAAGCATTCTATCGGGATTATCGCACCTATCCGCTGTTAAGATGTTGAAACGTTTCCGTGCGTGGCGGCCTGCCTTGCACTAAAGTGGCGGGGAGAGCCGGCGGTGCCTCTATCCCGTAATCTCCCCGCTGCCGATGCAGATACGTGACGCCTCGTCGTAGACCACCCCGAACTGCCCGGGTGCCACCCCTTGCAGCTTGCTGTCGGATTCGATTCTATAACCATCCGCCTCGCGGTACAGCCTGCCCCGGCTGAACTCGGGCGTGTGGCGTATCTTGAAGGTGACGGGAATGGCCTCCACCTGCCCGCCCCACGGGTCGGCCGTGATGAAGTGGAAGCCCTGCATGCGGAAGCCGTAGGCGAACTGCTTTTCGGTATCGTAGCCGCGCGACACGTACACGATGTTCCGCGCCGTGTCCTTGCGGATGACGAACCAAGGCCCGCCGCTGAGGCCCAACCCCTTGCGCTGGCCGATGGTGTGGAACCAGTAACCGTGGTGGGTGCCAAGCTTGCGCCCTGTCTCAAGCTCGATGATCTCGCCGTCGCGCTCGCCCAGAAACCTGCGCACGAAGTCGTTGTAATCTATCTTGCCAAGGAAGCAGATACCTTGGCTGTCGCGCCTACGCGCTGAAGGCAATGCTGCCGAGAGAGCCACCTCGCGCACCTCGCGCTTTAGCATGCCTCCCAAGGGGAAAAGCAACTTCTTGAGTTGTCCGTACTCTAATTGCGCCAAGAAGTCGGTCTGGTCCTTGACAGGGTCGACGGCGGTGCCTAACCACACGCGCCCGTCTCTCTCCACCCGCTTGGCATAGTGGCCCGTGGCGGTGCGCTCGTAGTAACGTCCCACACGCTCCTCGAAGCAACCGAACTTGATGAGCCTGTTGCACATCACGTCGGGATTGGGCGTGAGTCCCTGCCGCACCTTGTCGATGGCGTAGGCCGCCACCTTATCCCAATACTCCTGTTGCAGGTCGACCATCTCAAGGGGAAGCCCGTATCGGTGGGCGATGGTCAGGCATATCTCCCAATCTTCTTCCGCGCTGCAGTCCATGTAATCCACGTCATCCCTTCCTATCTTGATATAGAAGAGCGACGGTTTGTACCCCTGCTCGCAAAGCAGGTGCACCACCACCGAGCTGTCAACGCCCCCCGACAATAGTACGGCAATCTCCATGCGACCTCCTTCCAATGGTTACAGCCACAAAAGTAGGCAGATAATTTGAAGTAAGCAACAGCGGGGCGCGGGGATTTTCGCCCCAAGGAGTAGCAAGTAACGGACAAAATCACTATTTTTGCAGCGTGAACCAAACAAGTCACTGCCCATGAAGCCCTTACGCCACCTATTGGCCCTGCTGCCCCTGCTGGCATGCCTGCCGCTCGCGCTCTCGTGCGGGGAAGACCGATGGCCGGAGTACTACCCCCTTACGGGGCGCGACCTCTGGATAGACAGCGTGATGCGCGTGAACTACCTCTGGGTGGACGACCTGCCCTCGACCAAGAAGCTGAACTACTTCCAGGCCCCCGCCACCTTCTTGAAGAACCTCACGGTATCGGCCGACAAATACTCTTCTGTGGACACCCTCTACACGGTGGCCGAGCCCGGCTACGGCTTCGAGTACTCGCTCTACAGCATAGACTACAGCGACTCCTGCTACAATGCCCTCGTTACCTACGTCTCTACCGACTCGCCCGCGGCCGATGCGGGGATAGAGCGCGGCGACTGGATTATGCTGGTGGACGGCGACTCCCTGACCAAGAACAACGAGGCGCTGCTGCAAGGGGGCGAGGAGCGGCGGTTGCAGATAGGCAAGTACATGCTCGAGACCCTCGGCGACTCCCTCCAGACCGATACCACGTGGATAGAGCCCGTGGGCACCGTCTACTTGCCGGCCGAGCGCGAGGTGAGCGACGATGTGATTCCCGTCTCCACCATTATCTCCTTGGAAGGCACGCCCTACACCGTGGGCTACTTGGTCTATAACAGCTTCACCGCCGGCACCGAGGCCGACGCATCGGCTTACGATAACCGGCTTCGCCGGTTCTCCTTGGAGTGCCAGGCTGCCGGCATCACCGATTTCGTGCTCGACTTGCGTTACAACACGGGAGGCGACCTTGCCTGCATGGAGCTCTTGGCCGACTTGTTGGCACCCTATAGCGCATTGGGGCACACGCTTGCCTCGTTAGAGTATAACGAGCTGCGCAGCGCCGAGAACGGCAGCATCGACTTGGGCACGCGCATCGGCGAGGGGGGCGCCAACCTGAACCTCTCCACCCTTTACGTGCTCACTTCCTCCTCTACGGTGGGCATGGGCGAAATCATGGTGAACTGTCTCAGGCCCTATATGGACGTGGTGCTCATAGGGCAGACCACCACGGGGCAGACGGTGCATACCGAAAGCTTCATCAACACCGAGTTCTCGTGGCGACTCTCGCCCGTGGTGGCCTTCGTGTATAACGCCGACGGCACGGCCGACTACTCCGGTGGCCTGAAGCCCGACTACTCCCTCAACCCCAACTCCTACCTCCAGTACTTCCTTCCCTTGGGCAATACGGAGGAGCTGCTGCTAAGGCAGGCGCTCACCTTGATAAAGGGCGAGGAAGAGGCGGACGATTAGACAGGCGTTGAGGTTGATAAAGGGTAAGGAAGGGGAGGACGATTAGACAGGCGTTGAGGTTGATAGAGGGCGAGGAAGAGGAGACGGATTAGTCCCGCATTCGGCTCGTAGGAAGACAAAAACGGCGTTGGTGGGGGGTTGGGGGGGGGGGCGTCCGCGCCCCCCCCACGGGGGGGGGTGGGGGTGGTTGTGAGCGCGGGGGTGGTGGTCCGGCAAGGGG
>JAJPYP010000013.1:0-1387 GCA_021204885.1 Prevotellaceae bacterium | reverse complement strand
TTTTTTTTGTTGTTTTTTTAATTGCGTTTTTTGTTCTGTATCAAATAAATATCGGTTTTTGGGCCGGGTGTGGGGGTTTTCCATCAAACGCCGTTTTTGTGGGGCTGTTAGCTTCTCCCGTGTGGGGCTGTTAGCCGTGCACGTGAGGGGGTGCTTGCTCCTCCCGTGCGTAGCAGCTTGCTCCTCCCGTGCGTAGCAGCTTGCTCCTCCCGTGTGTAGCAGCTTGCTCCTCCCGTGTGTAGCAGGCAGCTCCTCCCGTGCGCGGCAACCACCCCCTATCTACTCTGCCAACCAAGCGTCGAGCAGCGCCTTTACCTCCTCTTGCATGGCAGGAGGCAGCGTGCGGATGCGCGTGCGGTGGCTGCCCCGTGGCTGGAGGAAGACGTGGATGTTCTCTTTCCCCGTGAGCCACGTCACGCCTGCGGAGGTCCAAGGGTCGTTTTCGCCGTAGAGGAAGATCATCTTGGGGTCGTTCTCTTGGAGGAACTTGACGATGGTCTGGCTAAGGGTGGGGTCGAATGGCATGTCTTTGAGTTCCTCGGGCAGCATGAGGCGGTGCAGGTAGCCCTTGGCGCTCTGTATGGTGAGCAGCCCTTGGAACGGGGCGGTGTCGTAGCCGTAGTACCCCAACTCGCGGGCGGCCTGCACGAAGAAGGGGGCATCGGCCCCGTCGGTGGCGAAGTAGTCGGCCCCGCTTATCTTCATGAAGTGGGCGAAGATCTCCTCGTCGGTGGCGGTATCGATAGGGGGGATGGTCTCCACGGGGGTGCCCCATTGCCAGATGGAGAAGGAGTACTCCAAGACGGCATAGTCGAATATCTCACTGATGGGGGCGCGGAAGTGGAGGTTCTTCGAGGCGCAGGCTTGCTCGAATAGCGGCTCGAGGGTGGCCCGGCGCTTGAGCACCTCGGTCTGGAAGGCGCGTATCTGCTCGCGCTCCTCGGGTGTGCCGGCTTGCCCCGCGATAAAGGGCTCGTGCCGTCCGTCCTCCACGTCGTAGCACAAGGGGGCCACGTAAGGCACGGAGATGTCCACATCGTCGGGGTAGAAAGTGCGGTAGATAAGGGTGGTCTGGCCGCCCTTGCTCACGCCGGTGGCTATCCACTTGCCGGGGTAGACACTCCCGAAGGCCTCGCGCACGGCGTGCAGGTCGTCGGCGGCATTTCGGGCCGTGAGGTACTGCCAGTCAAGGGGTTCGGGGGTTGACTCGAGGAAGTAGCGGTGTTCCACGAACACCATGTTGGCGTCGTACATCTTGGAGAGTTCCTCGCGGTAGCGGGGGTTGAGGGCGTAGGCGCCGCCATACCCCTCGGTAATGATGAGGGTGGGGCGGTCGAAGCCGATGTGGCTGATGACCACGCGCTGGCTGAACGTGCCGGCCTCGGGG
>JAJPYP010000157.1 GCA_021204885.1 Prevotellaceae bacterium | reverse complement strand
CCCCTTCGGGATACTCGCCGATGTAGAACGCGCCTATCATGGCTATGGTCATCAAGGTGAACTCATTGAAAGCGTCGCGTGCCCGGATGCTCTCCACCACCTCCTTGAACACCGGCAGGCCGACGGGCAGCAAGGCGACCAAGTACCAGCAGAAGCGCACGATGCCGCTATAGAAGAACGGCACGCTTATACCGTCCAAGACAAGACCTGCCAGCAGCAGCACGGCCGAGAGCAGTATTCTCCAATAGTCGTGCAAGAAGCCGGCGTGTTCATCGCCATGCCCGTGGCCGTGGTCGTGCCCGTGGTCGTGTCCATGATTATGCCCGTGGTCGTGTCCGCATTCATGCTCATGTTCATGCTCGTGTTCATGTTCATGCCCGTGATGATGTATATGTCCGTGCTCTTGGCAGCATTTACAAGTATGTCCCATAACTTCTTTCTTTAAATTTTATGCAAAGGTAAGCCGATGCGCTTGCAACCAAGTTGCAAAGTTGTCCACTTTCCCCTACCTTTGCGTGCAAGCAGGCAATGATGGACGAGCGGAAGATCATACACATCGACATGGACGCTTTCTACGCCTCGGTAGAGCAGCGCGACCATCCCGAACTACGCGGCAAGCCCGTAGCCGTGGGCCATGCCGACGAGCGCGGTGTGGTGGCCGCCGCCAGCTATGAAGCCCGTCGCTTCGGTGTCCATTCAGCCATGTCGTCCAAAATGGCCAAGCGCATCTGCCCTGAGTTGCTCTTCGTGCCCGGCCGCATGGAAGTCTACAAGTCCGTCTCGCGGCAGATACATGAAATCTTCCACGAATACACCGACCTTGTAGAGCCCATCTCCTTGGACGAGGCCTTCTTGGACGTCACGCAGAACAAGCCCGGCATCGCCTTGGCCGTGGATATAGCCAAGGAAATCAAGCGGAAGATACGCGAGCGGCTGCACCTTGTAGCCTCCGCCGGCATCTCTTACAACAAGTTCTTGGCCAAGGTGGCGTCCGACTACCGCAAGCCCGACGGCCTTTGCACCATCCACCCCGACCAAGCCCTTGCGTTCATAGCGCGGCTGCCCATTGAACGCTTTTGGGGCGTGGGCCCGGTCACGGCCAAGCGCATGCATCGGTTAGGTATATACGACGGCAAGACCCTCGGCGACTGTTCCCAAGAGATGTTGCGGCGCGAGTTCGGCAAGGCAGGCGCCATCTATTACGACTTCGCCCGTGGCATCGACAACCGCCCTGTCGAGCCCGAGCGCGTGCGCAAGTCCTTGGGGTGCGAGCACACCTTGGAGCGCGACATCGACCGCCGCAGTGCCGTCATCATCGAGCTTTACCACGTGGCCGTGGAGTTGGTCGAGCGCCTGCAAGGCAAGGAGTTCCACGGCAACACCCTTACGCTGAAAATCAAGTTCCACGACTTCACCCAAATCACCCGCAGCCTCACTCAGGAGAAAGACCTCCGCACGTTGGAAACCATCCTTCCATTGGCCAAGCGACTCTTGCAAGAGGTCGACTTTGAAACGCATCCCATCCGCCTCATCGGCCTTTACGTCTCCCATCCGCGCGATGAAGGCACCCGCAAACAGGGCCTGTGGGAACAGTTGCGGTTGGAGTTCAAGGAATGCATTCGTTAGGGTATAAGGAATGCATTCGTTAAGTCGTATCGAAGCGCTTGCATAGTATCTATCGAAGCGCTTCGATAACACCTGCCGAAGCGCTTCGATAGACCCTGCCGAAGCGCTTGAACAGACCCTGCCGAAGCGCTTGAACAGGTACTGCTGAAGCGCTTGAACAGGTACTGCCGAAGCGCTTGAACAGGTACTGCCGAAGCGCTTGAACAGAACTGCCGAAGCGCCCCGACAGAACTGCCGAAGCGCTTCGATACATCTGCGTTACCACATGCATAGTGCTTTTACACCCGTTTCCATTCCATTTCCATCCCGTTTGCATAAAAAACAGGCCAAACATTTGGAGGAGATTGTTTTATGTCTTAACTATGCACGAAGAACGAGAAACAAATGGTCGGGGGAACAGGTTACTCAGGCCGTTCTTTCCGCATCAAAGGGTAATGCAAATAAAGATTTTGGCAATATGTTGGGAGCGATTATAGGCGATATTGTAGGCTCGACAAGGGAGTGGAACAATATCAAGACAGAGGAGTTTGAGATGGTGCCCGAGGGTAGCCGTTTCACGGACGACACGGTGATGACGTTGGCGGTGGCCAAGTGGCTGATGACCGACCCTTGGCACCGCGAGGAGACGCTTGTGGAGTGCATGCAGTGCTTGGGGCATAAGTATCCGCGTGCCGGTTATGGCGGCAGGTTCAAGGAGTGGCTCTATATGGACAACCCCCGGCCGTATGGAAGCTATGGCAACGGGTCGGCCATGCGCGTGAGTCCGGTGGGGCTGTATGCCACGTCGCTTGAAGAGGCATTGGAGCTGGCGCGTGTCACGGCATCGGTCACGCACAATCATCCCGAAGGCATCAAGGGGGCGCAAGCCATCGCGGCGGCCGTCTATCTCTGCAAGCAAGAGGGGCGCAAGGCCAAGGAGAAAATCAAGGCGTATGTGGAGCGCACGTTCGGGTATGACCTTGATATAAAGCTCGAGAAGATAAGGGCGGGCTACACTTTCGACGTTACTTGCCAAGGCAGCGTGCCCGTGGCCATCATGGCTTTCTTGCAACGCGACGACGCTTGCGGGGCGTTGCGGCTGGCCATCTCCATGGGTGGCGATTCAGACACCATCGGCTGTATGACCACTTCCATCGCGATGGCGGGCGGTGCCGATGGAACAGACCCCGACGCATCCATCCCACAAGCGGTCATAGCGCGGTGCCGCCGGTTGCTCCAGCCCGACTTGCTCGACATCAACGACCGTTTTGAGGCTTTTCTTGCCCGTCCGCTTTACCAGTCGTATCCGTTAGACAAGCACTTTTATGCCGGGGAATATCCGGGCGACAAGAATGGTGACATGGCGAAGATGAAGTTGGCCCAAATGGTGCACTTTGGCGTGCGCCACTTCGTGGACTTGACCGTGGAGGGGGAACTGAACCCTTACTGTGAGTCGCTTCCAAAGGAGGTAAGTCACCATCGCTTCCCGATACCCGATTGCGGCACGCCCGGATCCATAACGGGCGTGGAAAGGCTGCTCGAACGTATAGAGAGTTTGTCAAGACGGGGCGGCGACGTGTACCTGCATTGTTGGGGAGGCACGGGGCGCACGGGCATGATTGCGGCTTGTTACTTGGCCTCGAAGGAGGCGCATCCCACGTTGGAGGGCGTGCTTCGGTCGCTACGCGCACGCTTCTCCGTCATGCCCAAATCGGCTTGGCGCGACACGCCCGACACGGATGGTCAGGTCAAATTCATAGGGCTGTTTATAGACCACTTGAACCAATCCCGGCTGATGAGACGGCGCGTGGCCGACTGCATACGCGGCTCGCTCATGGCGGGCGCGGCGGGCGATGCGTTGGGTTATCCCGTAGAGTTCATGACGCGGCAGGGCATGCTCTCCATGTATGGGGCGGGCGGCATCACACAGTTCGAGATAGACCCTCACAGCGGCAAGGCCTTGGTGAGCGACGACACGCAAATGACGCTCTTTACCGCCAACGGCATGCTGATGGGCTTGACGCGCGGATATATGCGGGGCATTGGCGGTAATCCTGAGGGATATGTGTTGTCTGCCTATAAGGATTGGTATTATACCCAGACGCTTAAGGCTGATATAAAGAGTCGTGGCAAGGACACTTGGTTGCGCGATTTGCCCGAGTTGGCACACCGCCGTGCGCCCGGTTCCACTTGCATGAGTGCCTGTGCCGACCTGCTCGAGAGGAGAGAGCCTGACAACTACAGCAAAGGGTGCGGCGGCATCATGCGCGTGGCACCGATGGGATTGCTGCAAGCGGCTTATGCGGCAAAAGGAGAAGACGGATACGACCTTGAAAGGTTGGTGCGGGCCGGGGCGGAGATAGCGTGGGTTACGCACAAGCATCCCCTTGGCTTCCTGCCTGCCGCCTTGCTCACCGTCTTCCTCTCCAAAGTGGTGCCGCTTACCGTGGAGCAGGTAAAGGAACGGATAGACACCATCGTAAGCGAGACCCTCGACGCGCTCGCCGTGACGTATAAAGGGGAATATGAAGCGGAGAGGCGGTCATTAAGGGCGTTGAGCGAGCTGGCTGTGCGCTTGGCGCATGGTGACATGGCCGATGCCGAAGCGATATCCAAGCTGGGTGAAGGCTGGGTGGCCGACGAGGCGTGGGCCATCGCGCTTTTCTGCACCGTGCGGCACATCGACAGCATGAAAGAGGCCATCGTGGCGGCGGTGAACCACGACGGCGACAGCGATTCAACCGGCTCGATAACGGGCAACATGATGGGTGCCGTCTATGGTTATGAAGCCATCAAGGCGCAGCGCCTCTTCTGCCCCGACGGGCGCGGGTTTGAAGAGACGTTAGAACTCTCCAACCTTATCCTTGCCTTGGCCGACGACCTTACGAGCGGGTGTATCATCAGCGAGTACGACCCCATTGACACGCCCGAAAAGCGGCAATGGTTCGCGCGGTATTGCGAGATGGAGCCGGCGGGCATCGGCATAGCGGATAAATAATCCGACTTTTTGCGCTTGGCGCTCTGGAACAATCCGTCCACCGCGAAGCAAGGGCAGAAACCGGTGACGGTCCTTTCAAACGGCCGCTTCAACAGCTCTTCAGGGCGGTATGACTTCGCCCTGTCGGATAACTTGAGATACGAGTTCTTGGAGGATGAATACAAGCCCGAACTGTGGCTCACCAAGGACGGCCTTATACCTTATATATATAGTGCGCCTGCGGTTACTTGGCGTAGCTTACCGCCCTTGTCTCCCTGATGACGGTAATCTTCACTTGCCCCGGATAGGTCATCTCGTCTTGTATCTTCTTGGCGATTTCACCCGACAGGTTCTCGGTCTGCTTGTCGTCTATCTTGTCGGCACCTACAATGACGCGCAACTCGCGGCCGGCTTGGATGGCGTAGGTCTTGGTGACGCCGGGATAGGACATGGCCAATTGTTCCAAATCGTTGAGCCGCTTGATGTAGGCCTCGACGATTTCACGGCGGGCACCGGGACGGGCGCCCGATATGGCGTCGCACACTTGCACAATGGGAGCCAAGAGGGTGTTCATCTCCACCTCGTCGTGGTGGGCGCCGATGGCGTTGCATATATCGGGCTTCTCCTTGAACTTCTCGGCTAACTTCATGCCATAAAGGGCGTGCGGCAGTTCGGGCTCTTCATCGGGCACCTTGCCTATATCGTGCAGCAGGCCGGCACGTTTCGCCTTCTTGGGGTTCAATCCTAACTCGGAGGCCATGACGGCGCATAGGTTGGCGGTTTCACGCGCGTGCTGCAACAGGTTCTGTCCGTAAGAGGAACGGTATTTCATTTTGCCTATGATGCGGATGAGTTCGGGGTGCAGCCCGTGGATGCCAAGGTCGATGGTGGTGCGCTTGCCGGTCTCTATAATCTCCTCTTCCACTTGCTTGCGCACCTTGGCCACCACCTCTTCTATGCGGGCGGGGTGAATGCGTCCGTCGGTAACCAATTGGTGCAGGGCCAGGCGGGCAATCTCTCGGCGCACGGGGTCGAAGGCGGAGAGGACGATGGCTTCGGGCGTGTCGTCTACCACAATCTCCACGCCCGTCGCGGCTTCCAAGGCACGTATGTTGCGGCCTTCACGGCCTATGATGCGGCCCTTGATCTCATCGGACTCGATGTGGAACACGGTGACGGAGTTCTCGATGGCCGTTTCGGTGGCTACCCGCTGGATGGACTGGATGACGATGCGCTTGGCCTCCTTGCCGGCGGTGAGCTTGGCCTCGTCCATGATGTCGTTGATGTAGGACTGCGCCTGTGTCTTGGCCTCCTCCTTGAGTGACTCCACCATGCGTTCCTTGGCTTCTTCGGCCGAGAGGCCCGAGATGGCTTCGAGCTTCTCTATCTGCTGGCGTTGCAAGTGGTCAAGCTCCTCTTTCTTCTTCTCTATGACGACCAATTGCGCGTCGAGGTTCTCCTTGAAGGTCTCGTTCTCTTGCTTCTTGCGCTGTATCTCCTCTTGCCGTTGGGTAAGTACGAGCTCGCGTTGCTTGAGCTTGTTCTCGGCTTGCTGTATCTTCTGGTTGCGGGCGGCCACCTCTTTCTCCAAATCGGCTTTCTTGTTGAGGAACTTCTCCTTCACCTCGAGCAGCTTGTTCTTCTTAATCACTTCGGCCTCGGTCTCGGCCTCTTTGAGGATGTTGTCGTATTTGGTTTTCAACCCGTACCTGAAGAAGAGGTATGACAGGATTCCCCCTATCAAGAAACAGACAATGGATACTACTATGGATACTGTTGTCATTGTTTTGTTTGGTTTAATATATAAATAAAAAGCACTGTACTTAGGGCGCTTCCACTTGGGCGGAATGGCCTTGATACAGTGCGCGAACTATTTTCTATAAAGCCGGGCAACCACATCCGGGAAATGACTTACTTGTCGTTGAAGCAAGTGTCCAAGAGTGCCGTCAGCTCTTTTATCTTTGTGGCATAAGGGGTAGTATCGTGCCGTCCTTCCCACTTTAGGTCCTCCAATGCGAATTGATAGGCCACCATGACCATAATCCTTTCAGGAGAGACTTCCGGGTAATACTCCCTGTATGCCGTGAACCTGAGATCCACCTGTTTGGCGGCTTCCCGCACCCGCTCTTCATCCTTGCGGTCTATAGTGAGCGGGTAGGAGCTACCTGCCATTTGCAGGTTTATCTTTATCTTATCGTCCATACATCCTCTATCAGTCGTCCATCAAAGCGATGCACTTGTCGACTTCACGCACTAATTTTGACAATCGCAGCTTCGTCTCTTTCACGTCGCTGCCGTTAAGGCTGATTGTCGCAGCAGTTTTTAGGTTCGTGTAGTCCTGTCGCAGCGTGCCGTAAGCCTCCTCAAGCTTCTTGTACTGAGCCTGCCCGTCGGCCAGAAGCTGCCTTAACTCCCCGTTCTTGCGCTCCGATTCTTCATACAGATAAATCAGATGGCGCAACTTGGTTTCGAAGGTATTCAATAGCTCCTTTTCCCCGTCTGTCATTACTACACCAAAATTGTACACAAAAATACGATAAACCCATCGATTACAAAAATATTTATCGGGAAATCTCTTCAATCTTACGCTTTTTAGTGCTTTTTTTCGCTCTTATCACAGAAACGGTGCCTATTATCCAAGTTTTTTGTAAATTTGCAGCCTCAAAAAGCAGGTGTTGCGGGCTTGCCCCGCACGGTTGCCGACGTGTGCTTCCGGAAAAGCACGCGCATTGAAAGCACAGGTTGTATAAACAGAGCTAAGACGATGGGTAAGAAGTTTGCCGAATACCAGAGATTTGACCTCTCGGACATCAACAAGGAGGTGTTGAAACGCTGGGATGAAAACGACGTTTTCTCCAAAAGCATGACGGAACGTGAAGGGTTCCCTTCCTTTGTCTTCTATGAAGGGCCTCCCTCGGCCAACGGCATGCCGGGCATCCACCATGTGATGGCACGCTCCATCAAGGACATCTTTTGCCGTTACAAGACCATGAAGGGCTTCCAAGTGAAGCGCAAGGCCGGTTGGGACACACACGGACTGCCTGTGGAATTAGGTGTGGAGAAGGCGTTGGGCATTACCAAGGAGGACATAGGCAAGCGCATCTCCGTGGTCGACTACAATGCCGCCTGCCGCAAGGATGTGATGAAGTACACGCGCGAGTGGGAGGACCTGACCCACAAGATGGGTTACTGGGTAGACATGAAAGAGCCTTACATCACCTACGACAACCGCTATATCGAGACCTTGTGGTGGCTCTTGAAGCAACTCTATAAGAAAGGGTTGCTCTACAAGGGCTACACCATCCAACCTTACTCGCCTGCTGCGGGAACGGGACTGAGCTCGCATGAGTTGAACCAGCCCGGCTGTTACCGTGACGTGAAGGACACCACCGTGACGGGGCAATTCAAGATGATAAACCCGCGTGCCGAGATGGCAGCTTGGGGTACACCTTATTTTATAGCATGGACCACCACGCCATGGACATTGCCGTCGAACACGGCACTTTGCGTGGGCCCGAAGATAGACTACGTGGCCGTGCAAAGCTACAAC
>JAJPYP010000038.1 GCA_021204885.1 Prevotellaceae bacterium | reverse complement strand
GCTCACCCATTGCCCCGAAGAGATTGTCGAGCTGCCCGTTTAAGCAACGAAAGAAAGGGTAAGGCGGCATTGGTAAATATATAATAAGGTATATATATAAATAAGGTATAGCCATAACCACAGTCCATACGGATAGTATTTCAAATAGGGAAATCCCTATCAACCTTTGGGGAAAATCTCTCCTTTAAGCCTATTTCCTGCATTACCTTTGTAAACGAGATAAAAGAACGTTGCAAAACCAATAAAAGACCGATATATGAAAAAGATCGTTTTACTATCGCTAATCACGCTGTGCCTGCCGTGGACACTACAGGCACAAAGTTCGGACGATGACCTCTACTTCACTCCCTCCAAGAAGAAGACCGTCGTTACGGGGGAGAGTACGGTACAATCAAAGGTGGAGAATGAAGAGCAAGGCGAAGAGGAGACCTTTACGCCCCCGTCGAATAACACTCCAACCGGCAACACGGCAGCCATTGTCGTAAGGGACAGGAACGGGAACGTGCGCGACGTGGACGAGTACAACCGCCGCTATGACCAAATAAACAGCAACTTCACCGTGCAGAACGACACCTTGTACATTGACGACAAGGGCTATTCCGACGTGGAAGGCGAATGGGTGAACGGCTTCGACGGCTCGGACGACGATTATGAATACGCCATGCGCATCATCCGCTTCCGCAACCCGCGCTACGCCATCAGCATCAGCAGCCCGCTCTATTGGGATGTGGTCTACGGATACGGTTTCAACTCATGGGACTGGAACGTCTATACCGACGGACTCTATGCTTACATATTCCCCACCTACACCAACCGTTTGTGGTGGGACTGGCGCTTCAACTCCTACGGCCTTTGGGGCTATCCCTATTGGGGATGGGGTTGGGGATTAGGCTGGAGCTATCCCTATTACAGCTGGTACTGGGACCTTGGCTGGGGCTGGGGAGGCTGGGGCTACCCGCACTATGGCGGATGGCGTCCCGGCGGTAACCTTTGGGCACGCAACACCTATACCAACCGTCGCTCCACAGGTGGCGTATTGCCCGGTACCATGTCGGCACGCCGGGGCGGTTCTACAGCCATCTCGCGCACGGCCGGCGGGTCAAGCGTACGTGGCGGCGGCTCCTCTTCTTATCGCAGAAGCGGTCAAGAGAACGGTACATCCGCAACCCGAAGAGTGGTGGGTACACGTACCACGAGTTCCGTAGAACGCACCGGCACTTCAGCCAACCGCACTACCGGCACCACGACACGTACCACCGGTACCTCTTCTTACCGCAGGACAGGAGGCTCGACCACCGGCACTGTGGGGAACCGCAGCACAGGCACTACCACCCGCACTACGGGCACTTCATCCTATCGCCGCACCACAGGCACTACCGGTACCTCACGCACCGGTGTAACTACCCGCACAACGGGCACCTATAACAACGGCGCCTCGCGTTACGGCACCTACACCCGTCCCAGCAGCACGCGGGTAAGCACCCCGACAAACAGCACCACCACTACGCGCTCCTACATGCAGGGAAGCAGCCGGCAGCGCGTCACCACCGGCACGGTGCAGAACAACACGCGCAGCAGCGTGCGCACCACCACCACTACACCGGTACGTAGCAGTAGTAGCCGCAGCACCATCTCCACGGGCAGTAGCAGCCGCGGCTTCTCGGGCGGCGGCGCCACACGTTCCAGCGGTGGCGGCGGCGGTGGAGGCAGAAGAAGATAACCGTTTCATTGTTCACGTAAAGAAAGGAAGTTGATATGAAAAAGCAGATGATATTGGCCGCATGGGGATTGTTGACGGCAATCGTTCCGGCGGGTGCGCAAACGGTATATGATGCCGCCAACTTGACGGGCAAAGACTTGAACGGTACCGCCCGCTTCGTGGGCATGGGCGGAGCCATGGGTGCCTTGGGTGGAGATATATCCACCATCGCCACCAATCCGGCCGGCATCGGCATATACCGCAGCAACGATGCCTCCATCTCCTTCGGTTTCTCCGGTTACGGTACCGAGAGCGACTATGTAGGTACCACCATGAGTTCCGACAAGCGCAAGGGCCAGTTCGACAACGCCGGCTTCGTGCTCTCTTATAAGGTAGGCAACGCCACGCCGCTTCGTTACTTCAATTTCGGGTTCAACTACAAGCGTGTCAAGTCCTTCTACAAGAACATGTCGATGGGCGGCAACTTGGGCGACTACACCCAGACCGACTACATGGCGGCGCAAGCCGAAGGACTTACTAAGTGGAACGGGAATATCTACAACAACGCGGAGATAGGCTGGCTCTCGGCCTTGGGCTATGACGGCTATTTGATTACCGACCTTATTGCCGTGCCCGACGGTACCGACGTACCCTCCGGCTACGAGCCTTACACGGTGAACGGCACGCAGGCAACCAACCTGAACGGCGACCTGATGTACACCACCCCCGGCGAGTATGGCGGCATGTACTGGGGCGGTACCGGCACGTTCCGTTCCCAAGAGCGCGGCGGCATAGACGAGTACGACTTCAACCTCTCGTTCAACATCAAGGACCGCTTCTACTTCGGCATGACCGTGGGCGCTTACCAAGTGACTTACAAGAAATACACCTACTATGACGAAGACTACGGCAATGGCGAGGGCTATACCCTGCAAGGCTGGAACCGCATCGACGGCAATGGCGTGGACGTGAAGTTGGGTGCCATCATCCGTCCCTTCGAGTACTCGCCGTTGCGCATCGGACTTGCCGTGCACTCGCCCATATTCTACCACTTGGACTACAAGACCAGCGCCTACTTGGCATCCGACGTGCTGAACGACTTGGAAGTGACCAACGAGGCGGGCGTTCCCAGCGGTGAGATAGGACGATACGACATCGACACCTACGACATCCTCAAAGGCGACATGGTGCGCTCTTTCCAGCTGCGCACGCCGTGGACCTACAACTTGAGCTTGGGCTACACCATCGGCAAGAACCTTGCGCTCGGCGCGGAGTATGAGTACCAGAACTACGCCAAGATGAAGTTCATGGACGACGAAGGCTACTCGGACACGTTCCGCTACGAGAACAGCACCACCGACATGCTCAAAGGAGTAAGCACCCTGCGCTTGGGTGCCGAGTACAAGCCCACGCCCCAAATCGCCTTCCGTGCCGGCTACAACCGCACGAGCGCCAAGTTCCATAACGACGCCTATAAAGACCTGCCCTACAACTCCATCCAGACCGATACCGATTTCGCCAACGTGAAGGGGTTGAACAACTACACGTTAGGCATTGGCTTCCGCGGACAGGTGTTCTATGCCGACGTGGCCTACAAGTACACCACCTATAAAGAGGACTTCTATCCCTTTATCGACGTGTACCAAGAGGGCAACGCATGGATAGTCGACTCGCCCCAAGTGACGCATGTGAAGAACGACCGGCACCAGTTGCTCTTGACGGTGGGCGTACACTTCTGATACAAGCAAACAAGAATTGCAGATAATTGTTGGTTTTTCATTTGACAATCTCCCGTTAAAGCCCTGTCGGCGATAAAGCCGACAGGCTTTAACGGGGATTAGGGAAGCCATAAAAGAAAGCGTGCCATGGGAACAGTAAAGCGCCATTCGCTTCGCGCATGGATATTGGCCGCCCGCCCCAAGACCTTGGCGGGCGCGGTCATGCCGGTCATTGTAGGCTCCGCATGGGCCTACGCCGACGGGGCGATGCAGCCGCGCACGGCACTGCTTTGCCTGCTCTTCGCCTGCGGCATGCAGATAGCCGCCAACTTCATCAACGACCTCTTCGACTATTTAAAAGGGAGCGACCGTGCAGACCGCCTCGGCCCTGAACGCGCCTGTGCGCAAGGCTGGATATCGGCCCGCGCCATGAAATGGGGCATCGGCACGGTCATCGTCCTCTCCTGCCTTTGCGGCTTGGGCATACTCTACCGCTTTCGCGAAGCCTCTCCCTACGGGGGTTGGGAGTTGGTGGCATTGGGTGCCTGCTGCGTGCTGTTCGCCTTCCTCTACACCACGTTCCTCTCTTACCAAGGCTGGGGCGACCTGTTGGTGTTGGTCTTCTTCGGCTTCGTGCCCGTGTGCGGCACCTATTACGCGCAAACCTTCCACCTCACCACGAATGTGTGGGTAGAGGCGCTTATCTGCGGATTGGTGATAGACACGCTCCTTGTGGTGAACAACTACCGCGACCGCGAGCAAGACGCGCAGAGCGGCAAGCGCACCCTTATCGTGCGCTTGGGCGAGCCCTTCGGGCGCTATTTCTATTTGGCGCTCGGCATTGCCGCATGGCTGCTTTCCATGCGCTTCGTCCACACGCGCGACCTCACGCTCTCCGAGTTTATCTGGGCACCCTCCCTCTATTTATACCTGCATTTCGCCACTTGGCGCAAGTTGGTGAAACTGCACAGCGGCAAGCCACTCAACGCCCTTATCGGCGAGACCTCGCGCAACCTGTTGCTCTACGGATTGCTTATGGCGGTGGCACTCTATCGATGAGGCGTTACCTGTTGCCGTACATCCGCTCATAGTATTGCCGGTACTCCCCGCTGCACACCTCCTCCACCCATGGCTGGTGGTTCAAGTACCATTCCACGGTCTTGACGATGCCCTTGTCGAAGCATGTCGTGGGATGCCATCCCAACTCACGGCTTATCTTCGAGGGGTCGATGGCATAACGGCGGTCGTGCCCCAAGCGGTCCGTCACGAAGGTGATGAGTTCATCGTTTATCCAGTCTATGCTGATGCGGCCGTCGCTGTGGAACTCTTGCCGCTTCAACGCCTTGCGGTAAGCGGGACACACCGTCATCAAGCGACGCACGGTGGCAATCACTATTTTCACAATCTCCAAGTTGCTCTTCTCGTTATGTCCTCCCACATTATATACCTCGCCATCCATGCCATGGTGCAGCACCAAGTCGATGGCCTTGCAGTGGTCTTCCACATAGAGCCAGTCGCGCACGTTGCCCCCATCGCCGTAGACAGGCAGCGGCTTGCCCTCCAATATGTTCTTGATGACAAGCGGAATGAGCTTCTCGGGGAAGTGGTAAGGCCCGTAGTTGTTCGAGCAGCGCGTCACGGTTACCGGCATCTTGTAGGTATCGTGATAGGCCTTCACCAACAGGTCGGCACTCGCCTTGCTGGCACTGTAAGGGCTGTGGGGAGCCAGCGGTGTCTCCTCGGTAAAGTAACCCTCCGCGCCCAACGAGCCATACACCTCGTCGGTAGAGACTTGGTGGTAGCGCACGCCCTCGCGCCATGTGGGGTAGCCTGCACTATCACTGCCCGTCACCCACGCCTGCATCGCCGCGTCAAGCAGGTTCTGCGTACCCAAGACATTGGTCTGAATGAACAGTTGCGGTGCCGTGATGCTGCGGTCCACATGACTCTCGGCGGCGAAGTTCACCACATAGTCAAAGTCGTGTTCGTTGAAGAGCTTCGCCAAGAGCGCACGGTCGCGAATATCCCCCTTCACGAAGATACAACGCTTGTCGTGCAACTCCACGTCGATGGTACCCAAATTGCCCGCGTAGGTAAGCGCGTCAAGCACCACCACCTTCACCGCCTTGTGTTTAGCCAACAGGTACTTCAAGAAGTTGGCGCCGATAAAGCCGGCACCGCCGGTCACCAAATAAGTTTTCATGAGAAATGGGGAGATAAAAGGTTGAAATGTGTTTCGGCCAATTCCATCAAGTACCGGCCATATTCGGTCTTGCCCATGCGTTCGCCCAAGCGGTAAAGCTGATTGGAATCAATCCACCCCCTGCGCCACGCTATCTCTTCGATACAACTCACGCGAAAGCCCTGCCTGTTCTGAATGGTGGCCACGAAATCGGCGGCTTCCAGCAAGCTGTCGCATGTACCTGTATCGAGCCAAGCGAAACCCCGGCCGAAGAGCTGCACATGCAAGGAGCCTTCGGCCAAATAGAGACGGTTCAAGTCGGTAATCTCATACTCGCCGCGTGCCGAGGGTTGCAGCGAGGCCGCCTTCTCCACCACCGTGCCGTCATAGAAGTAGAGTCCCGGCACCACGTAGTTGCTTTTCGGGTGTTCGGGCTTCTCCTCCAACGCCACTACCTTTCCGTTGTCGTCGAACGCCAGCACCCCGTAGGGACGCGGGTCTTTCACGTAGTAGCCGAAGATGCAAGCCCCTTGCTCGGCCGCCGTGGCCGCCCGCTTCAACATACCCGAGAAGCCTTGCCCGTAAAAGAGGTTGTCGCCCAATATCAGGCAAGCCGGCTCGCCTTTCAGGAAGCCCGCACCCAACACGAATGCCTGCGGCAAGCCTTCGGGCCGCTCTTGCACTTGATAGGCGAACCGCATGCCTATCTCCGCACCCGAGCCCAGCAACTCACGGAACAGGGGCAGGTCACGCGGCGTGGAGATGACCAGCACCTCACGGATACCCGCCAACATCAGCGTGGAGAGCGGATAGTAAATCATAGGCTTGTCATAGACGGGCATCAGCTGCTTGGAAACAGCCTTGGAGAGCGGATAAAGACGGGTGGCGCTGCCACCGGCCAAAATGATACCTTTCATACGGTTCCTGTCGGGCGATTAAGATGAAACAAGTGCGATATAAAAAAGAATAAGCGATGCCGAGGATGAAGCCCCCTCAAAGCCGCCGCTTATTCGCGTTAAAGTTCAGCAAAAGATATGAAACGACCAAACAATCCTTAAGATTTCACGCCAATTCTATCACTTCCAAATCCCTGAACGTGCCGCCGTCGATAACGAAGCGCACCAATGTGCGCACCTTGTGGAAGCCGTAGATACCGGCAGCCCCGGGGTTGACGTGCAGCAAGCCCAGCGCCTTGTCATACTTCACCTTCAAGATATGGGAATGCCCGCTGATGAAGAGCCGTGGGGGATGCGCAAGGATGGTCTCCCTTATCGACGGGTCGTACCGTCCGGGGTAGCCGCCGATGTGCTTCACCAATACATCGGCCTCTTCCACGGTAAAGCGCAATGTTTGGGGATAGCGCACGCGCAGCTCCTGCCCGTCCACATTGCCATACACGGCACGCAACGGGCGGAAAGCGGCCAACTTCTCGGCCACTTCTAAAGAGCCAATGTCGCCCGCATGCCATATCTGGTCGCACGGCTCGAAGTAGTGCAGGTACTTCTCGTCCCAATAGGCGTGCGTGTCTGAAAGCAATCCGATCTTCACCATGCTGTTTCCATATTACATCAGCCGGCCTTCCACCTTCCCTCTTGATGCGGCTTTAAGCGAAATAGGGCGGCCATAGTTTGTTCAATCGGGACAAAGATACTACATTTGAAGCGTTTTAATCCATAAATTACCTGCAAGATGATCCACATTATCGCCGCCATCGACCGCAACCGCGCCATCGGCTACCAAAACCGGCTGCTCTTTCGCTTGCCCGACGACTTGAAGCGTTTCAAGGCACTCACCACCTCGCATACCGTCGTCATGGGGCGCGTCACCTTCGAGTCATTGCCCAAAGGGGCGTTGCCCAACCGCCGCAACATCGTGCTCTCCACGCACGAGGGGTATCAGTGTAACGGTGCCGAAGTGTACGCCTCTTTGGAGGCGGCATTGGCACGATGCGGTCAAGCGGAAGAGGTCTTCATCATCGGCGGCGCCACACTCTACCGGCACGCCATGCCTTTGGCCGATGTGCTGCACATCACCCACGTGGATGCCGTTGCCCCCTATGCCGATGCATGGTTCCCCCCGATAGCGCCCGATGAATGGCAACCGCAAGCACGCCTATGGCACGGGGCCGACGAGAAGCATGCCTGTCCCTTTACCTTCGTGGATTATGTAAGGCGTTGATTACTCCTCTTCCGCAGGCTCTTGTTTCAATATCGGCATCTGCCGCTTGATGGCCTCGTGGAAGGAGATGAGCGTCTCGGTACGCGCCAACCCCAGCGGTTGCAGCTTGTCGTGGATAATGCTCAGCAGGTGGTGGTTGTTGCGTGCGTAGAGTTTGATGAACATGTCATACTTGCCCGTGGTGAAGTGGCACTCCACCACCTCCGGAATGGCTTCCAACGCCTTGGTCACCTCATCGAAACTCTCGGGGTCTTTCAGGTAGATGCCTATATAAGCACACGTCTCATACCCTATCTTCTCCGGGTCGATGACATATTCCGAGCCTTTCAGTATACCCAAGGTAGTAAGTTTCTGAATGCGTTGGTGTATGGCCGCGCCCGACACGTTGCACACCCTTGCCACTTCAAGGAAGGGGATGCGGGCGTTGCCGGCTATCAGCTTCAAGATCTGTTCATCCAACGTGTCCAATTGATGATGTCC
>JAJPYP010000089.1 GCA_021204885.1 Prevotellaceae bacterium | reverse complement strand
AATTAAATGCAATGTTTTGCACATTTTTCACTGTTTTGTGCAACTATTGTGACTTCCTTATGTGAAATGCGTAGCAAAAGGATTCGTCATACAATGGATATGGTATAAGCCTGCGGCTCCCTGCGCAGGGGGTACGCCCCACGCAACTGCTCGAAGGACCTCGGGTCGGCCTTCAAGGCATCGGCATCACGCCTCGGGTCGTAGATTTGCAGGTAAGCCGCTTCCCGGCTTGCGGCAGTGATGAAGGGCCGCGTCGGTGCAGGCGGCTGTATGTTATAGGAAGCATGCAGCTGGAAGTGTCGGCAAAGCGCGTCCAATGCCATGCGCGTGGCGCCCGCCTTGCCGTCGGCCGAATAACCGGCGATGTGCGGCGTGCCGATGAATGTCTTATATAATAAGGTAAGGTCAATATCCGGTTCGTGTTCCCATACGTCGATGACGGCATCTGATATGGCTCCTTCGTCCAACGCCGCTGTCAAAGCGGCCGTCTCCACCACCTCCCCACGTGAAGTGTTGATGAAAACAGGCCTGCGTTTCAAAGAGTGGAAGAAGGCACTGTCGGCCAAGTGGAACGTTTTGTAAATGCCCGCGCGGCTCAACGGTACATGAAAAGAGACGATGTCGCTCCGGGCAGCCAGTTCCTCCAAGGGAACAAAGCCTGCATCACCCTCTACGGCAGCACGTGGCGGGTCGTTCAACAGTACGGCAAGACCCATTTGCCGTGCCATCCGCGCCACCTTGCTCCCTACATGCCCTGCCCCTACAATACCCAATGTGGCTCCTTGCAGGCGCATGCCCCGCTCCCTTTGCAACACGATGAGCGCCGACTGCACGTATTGCGCCACCGAAGCGGCGTTGCAGCCCGGGGCATTGACCCAAGCTATGCCCGCCTCTCGGCAGTAAGCCGTGTCTATGTGGTCGAAGCCTATGGTGGCCGTGGCGATGAACCGCACCCCGCTCCCCTCCAAGAGCGCCCTATCACAACGGGTACGGGTGCGGATAACTATCGCGTCGGCCCCCTTCACAAGGGCAGGCGTGAAAGCCTTGCCCGGCAAGAAAACCACCTCGTCGGCTAATTGACTGACAGCGGCCTGAATGTAGGGTATCTTATCGTCTACTATGATTCTCATCTTTCGGTATGATTATCGCTTGTGCGGCCTTGCCGTCGCTCTTTTCCCATCATTCATGCCGATTGTCACCTGCGCCTGTTTATGGGAATAAAGCCCCGGTTCACCGGCAAAGTTAGGGAATAAAAGCGATAAACGTTGGCCGTGTGCGAAATATTGCATAGTTTTGCCGCTCGGTTGCCCCACAAAGGTGGCGCATCTTCAGACACACGGTTAGACACACGGGCATAAAAGCCAGTAGACAGAGACAAAAACAGCATGCACAGTATCACCTGTTTTCTCCATCCGCACACCACGGTCGTCCATCCCCGTTTCGAGGCATTGGCGAGCTTTGTGGAGTCCCTTCCCGACCGTTTCGCCCGTAATGAGGGCGAGCTCATCCGCCGGGAAAGGAACGAACTGCGCGTCTTGGAGCATGAAGGCAAGCGGTATGTAGTGAAATCCTACCGCCGCCCCATACTCATCAACCGCTTTGTCTATGGCATCCTTCGCCCCTCCAAGGCCAAACGTGCATATAGGTATGCCTTGCGCCTCCTTGAGTTAGGGGTAGGCACTCCACAACCAGTGGGATACTTGAACATGCGCCGCTGGGGACTCTTCGACCGCAGCTATTACATCTCCTGCCTCTCCGACTGCCCTTACCTCTTTAAAGACCTTTTCGACGGAAGAGATGGCGACACGGAAGCCGTGTGCCGTGCCGTAGGCGAGACAGCCGCCCTGCTCCACCGTCACGGCATACGCCACAATGACTACGGCAAGGAGAACATCCTTTACCGCAGGGCAGCTGACGGCACCGTCAAGTTAGACCTCATCGACTTGAACCGGATGCGTTTCGGCCGTGTCGGTGTAAAGGCGGGATGCAAGGAGTTCGGCAAGCTCATGGCCACACCCCAAATGCAACGATGGATAGCCGAAGCCTACGCCAAGGCCCGTGGTTTTGACGTGGAGGCCTGTTTCAAGCTGATAACCTCTTGCCGGGACAAACGAAAAGCCAAAAAGGGCGAACGTTACTGAAAGAGTTTTTCAATCCTTTCCACAATCCTGTCGGGCGTTATTTCCCTAAGGCAAGCATAATCTTTCCTATAACAGGGCTTGTTCCCATACACCGAGCAGGGACGGCAAGGCAAATCCACCTGTACCGCCCGGTCGGCAGGTTGCCCCCACCCCATAAATCCCGCGTATGGGTGGGTAGCCCCCCAAACGGAAACCACCGGCACATTCACCAAAGAGGCCAAATGCATGTTGGCCGAATCCATGGACAGCATCACGTCCAAATGGCTCATCAAGGCCAACTCCCCGCCGAGCGTCAACTTCCCGGCCACGGAGAAGACACGAGGGAATCTCCTCGCCCACGCCTCCAATACCTCTACCTCCCTTTTCCCGCCGCCAAAGAGAAACAGCTTCGTGTCCTTACGCCGGGAAAGATGCTCAAGCACCTCTTCTTGCAGGGAGAGCGGATAGATTTTCCCCGTATGGGCGGCGAAAGGCGCCACCCCTATCCACTTGTCAATACCTTTGTCGCATATCGGCAAATCTAAAGAGGCAATATCTCCTTTACCTTCACCGAAGAGCGATGTGAACGCCACCTGCACGGGATAACCGATGGCCTGCAACACGGCCGCATAACGGCTGGCCGACGAAGCCTGACACACCAACTCCTTGTGCTTGCGACGCACCAACTTCCGTTTTCCCTCGCGCCCCTTGTCCAAACAGGCCGTTTTCACCCCTGCCCATGAGAAACGCCAACGCAAATATTTGGTGCGTATCACGTCATGGAAATCGGCCACGGCATCAAACCGCTCCCTCTTTAATTCCCGGTACAGGCGTTCCATCCCCGCAAGCCCCGCATACTTTCCCTTCAAGTCCACGCCCCGAAAGGAGACGTTGCCCGGCATCCGCTCGAAAAGCGGGGCAAGCCTTTGGCGACTCAACACCCTGATGCGACACTTGGGATACTGCACGGCGAGCGAATAGACCACCGGCACGGCCATCGCCACGTCGCCAATAGCCGAAAAGCGGACAATCAAAAGATGCCCCGCGTCACTTCTTGCCATAGAGGACGGGGTTCAAGTCAGGGTCGTTATACATTTTCATCTGCTTGTACACCTTCATGTACTTGCGTCCTGCCGCGATGTCGTCCAGCAGGCAGTCGATGGCTTCCGAAAGGTCCTTCTTCTGTTCCGACAAGACGTCAAGTTTCGCCTTGCACTCCGCTCGGCGAGCCGCCTGCCCGTCTACCCGCTCCGCTTCGATCCGCATGTGGTAAATCTTGAGCGCCAAGATAGAGAGCCGGTCGATGGCCCATGCGGGGCTTTCGGTATTGATGACAGCATCGGGCCTCACCTTGACCGCCTTGTATTTCTCCCGGAAATAGCTGTCTATCCTTTCCACCAAGTCCGTGCGCTCTTGGTTGGAACGGTCGATGCGGCGCTTGAGCGCCAACGCCGCCACGGGGTCGATGTCGGGGTCGCGGATCATGTCTTCCAAGTGCCATTGCACCGCATCGATGTGGTTCTTCAAATAGAGGGAATGCCCGATGCTTTCCGGCGGGAAAGGGTTCTCGATGGGAGCATCTACATCATCGGTTAGATGGTAATCGCGGACGGAGCGCTCGAAAACGGCATTGCAAAGCTCGGTGAACGTCATAAAGCTGTCTGTATTTTCAATGAATAAGTGGTGAGCTGCGGCAACATCGCCTACAACAGGACAAAACTATGCAAAGTTATCCATTCAACCAACAATTCTCATCGGAAAAATAATCGTCGCCATGAACGGATAATTTGACAGAAGCCTTTCATGTTGCCCCAAGGAATGCATTTCTTGCGGTCTAAGGAATGCATTCCTTAGGGTCTAACGACTGCATTTGACAAAGTGTCATCAATGCATTCGTTAGGAGGTAAGGAATACATTCGTTAGGGGATAAGGAATGCATTCGTTAGATTCAGCCGATTGTTGAAAATGGAAGAATGCCATGCCATTCTCATAATATGATGACAATATGCTTGCGAATGTCAGAAAACAGTCGCTTTATGATAAAAACGGCTGAAATCACCCCTTTGGAAGCGGGCTGGAGCGGACTTAAATAAATAATGACAAAGCGGCTCAAGCCACGGTCTATGCGAAGGCAAGAAAGGCGTCCATCCCCCTATCATACCGATGAACGGACGGACGGCTAATCAAGCGCTAACAGGTGGCGGCACGATGCTCTTTTGCAGCACCAACAGGCTTTCGCGCCCCATGTTGAAGAGCAAATCGACGATGCTCAAATCGGGCAGGAAGCCCAAGCGGTCTTGGAAAACTTGGTAGTAAGGAGCAGGGGTGAAGAAGGGATCAGCTTGGCAGTGGCCATGCTTGGGGTGGATGGAGTCACGCAGGTCATCGGCATCAAGGATGTCGCCTGCCGCGCGGTAGCTGTCGGTGCGCGACAAGTGCGGGGTTATCTCCATGAGGTCGCATAGATGGCGGCACAAAGCTTCATTGAAATCGAGCAAAAAGTCATATCGCTTCTCGTAAAATGGGCGCAGGTCGTCTTGGTAATAGGTAAAGAATGGAGTCTGGTTGTAAGCCGAGACAAGGGCGTTCCAGTGCAGGCGGCGCCAGTTGCCGTGGTCGGAGATGCGGATGTCTTTCACATAGCACTTCTCACCCTCGGGCTTGACAACAGGAACGGTAAGCGTAAGCGGGCCGTCGGGCCCTGCAATGACGCAACGGTTGCGGTAACTCTGCTTCCGGTAGTGGTCATACTGCTCTACAAGCACTTGGTCGTAGGCAAGCAGCTTGGTGAAGTAGACCACGGGGGGCAGGTAGGCGGTGGTGAGCAAGACGCGCTTCATGATGGTGACAAGACTTTAAAGATTACGGTACCGGTTAGGCCAAGCGGTTTTATAGGTCGGGCTTAAGGGATGCATCTGAACATGCGCTTCCAACGGATATGACCATTGAACCAGCCGCGCTTGTCGTCTATCGAGAGCCAGATGGAGGCGGCTTTGCCTATGAGGTGGTCTTGGGGCACGAAGCCGAAAAGACGGGAGTCATCTGTATTGACGGCGTTCTCACTGCCCACCCAGCAGTAATCTTTCGTGAAGCGGTAGCGGTTGACCGGCTTGCCGTCTACAAAGAGGGTGTCATGTCTTATCTCGGCTGCCCGCCGCTCGTGCAGCAGCAGGGTGTTGCACAACAATACACGGTTCCAAGGGTGTACTTCGACGCTAAGTCCGCGTGCGGGAATGACCAAAGGATAGGAAAGCGTGTCGGCTTGAACGGGAAGGAACGTGCTGTCTACCCGGAGGGTGTCGCCGGCAGCGGCCAAGCAACGCCCCATGAAAACCTCGCGCCGGCTGATGAGGGCGGTGGAACGGTCGGCAGGGTTGTTGAACACGATAAGGTCGCGTGTCAAGACAGGGCGCGTCCGCCAGCGATGATAACCCCACAGTGCCATCAGGGGAAGGCGTAGCCCGTAACTCCAGCGGTTCACCAAGATGCGGTCGCCGCTATACAGGCTACCCTCCATACCCGCGCAGGAAATGCGATAAGAGGTGGCCACACAACCGCGCAACAGGGCGGCGACAAGCAACGCTCCTATAAGGATAAGGATTATGCGCAAGCGACGGGTCATGGTGGAAAGGATGAAGGTTCAATCGCCCGGTACCCACTTGAAGAGACGGTTCCAGCGGATGTGCCCGTCAAACCAAGCACGGTCTTTATCGAGCGAGAGCCATATTACCAGCGGCTTGCCCACCACGTGGTCCTCGGGTACGAAGCCCCAATAGCGGGAATCGGCGGAGTTGTGGCGGTTGTCGCCCATCATCCAGTAGTAGTCCATTTGGAAGGTGTAGCTGTCGCGTTTCTCACCATTGATGTAGATGCCGTCGGCACGCCGCTCCAAGCGGTTCCCTTCGTATGCTTCGATACAACGCTCGTATATGGGCAGGTTCTCCTGCGTCAAAGCGATGGTGACGCCTTTGGCGGGAATCCAGATGGGACCGAAGTTGTCGCGCGTCCAGCCGGTGTGCAGGTTCAGGGGATACATCTGTCCCGACAGGCTCTCCGGCTCACGGATGATGCGGCTCACCAACTTCTTGTTGCCGGCCAACGTGTCGTACATCTTTTGGGTAAGCGGCAGGTGATAGACGGGGTTAAGCCGTCCATCGGCATCGCGCCCGCGAAAGCCCATCTCCACCAAGCCCTCTTCGTAGGCATACTCGTCAGTCATGAGCACGCGGTCGTCCTCACTGATGCCTATTTCGCGGAACAACGCCTCGGGAATGTAAGGCCCGGTGGTCTGCAAGAAGTAGTTGAACTGCAAGTTCTCGGGATTATCTATAGGCACGCCGTTGATGTAGACTTGGGTATCCACGATTTGCAGCGTGTCGCCCGGCAGCCCCACGCACCGCTTCACGTAGTTCTCCCGGCGGTCGACAGGGCGCGTTACCACCTTGCCGTAGATGCCGGGGTTGTTGCGGATGTACGCGCTGCCGGCACTGTAATAAAGCTGGTAAACGGCCTGTTGCTGTGCCAACGTCAAGCTGTCCATGTTGATTTTCTTGGGGTAAAGACGCTGCCCTTCCCTATAGGCCATGTTGTAGAAATCCTCGGCTTGGTTGTTGAGGGCCACGGTGTCGCCCGCAGGGAAGTTGAACACCACGATGTCGCCCCGCTTCACCTTGCCGAAGCCGGCCACCCGCTTGTAGTTCCAGTGGGGCCAGTCCAAGTAAGACTTGATGTTGAGTCCCGGCAACGTGTGCTGGGTCAAAGGGAGCGACAGGGGCGTGTTGGGCACGCGCGGCCCGTAGCTTATCTTGCTCACGTAGAGGTAGTCGCCCACCAAAAGCGACTTCTCCAACGAGGAGGAGGGTATCTGGTAGTTCTGGAACACGTAGAGGTTGACGAAATAGACGGCCACCAACGCGAAGAGTATGGCGTCTACCCAACTCATCACGGCCCGCAGCTGCTTGTTCGGGGAACGTTTCCACCATCCCCATGGTATCTTCTTGGTGATGTAGACATCATAAATGACGGGCACCAGTATGAGTCCCCACCAGCTCCTCACCCAGACAAGGAAGGCGAGGTAGAGCACCATGACGATGCCCATTTTAATCCAGCTTGCGGTCGGTATTCGGGCAGATTGTCCCTTTTCACCGCGATTATCGGTTTGACGGCCGGCGTTGTCAGGGTCTTGCGTTTGGAATTTCATGGGACGTGTTTTTATTGAAGAAACGGGAAGAGGTCGTCCATCCCTAAAAGACCTTGATGGGTAGCGGTAAACTCGGCGGCCAATACGGCACCGAGGGCGAAGCCGCGACGATTCTTGGCATCATGTATCAGGGTAATGGAGTCGGCTTCAGACTCGTAACGGATGCGGTGTATACCCGGCACCTCCCCCTCGCGGATGGCGTGTACCGGCAGTTCATCAGGGGCGTAGGAAGTAGTGCCTTGTACCTTTCCATCGGGAGTTTGCAGGGTACCTTTCACCCACTTGCTCTTGCGGTCAAGGCGGGAAACGATGTCATTGGCCAAGGTGATGGCCGTCCCACTGGGAGCGTCGAGCTTGTGGATGTGATGGGTCTCGCTCATCGTGACATCATAGCCGGGGAAGTCGTTCATGATGGAGGCCAAGTAACGGTTCACCGCCGAGAAGACGCTTACACCCAAACTGAAATTGGAGGACCAGAAGAGGGTGGCTCCCCCGGCACAGCGTCGCCGTATCTCTTCCAAATGACCGTCTATCCAACCGGTGCTGCCCGACACCAACTTCACGCCGGCATCGAAAGCCTTCATGCAGTTGCCGTAAGCCGCCCCGGGGCAGGTGAACTCAATGGCCACATCGGCCTGCTTGAACGCCTCCGAGCAGAAGGCCTCCGGGTTGTCTATCTCGACGATGCAGGCGATTTCATGTCCCCGCTTGCGGGCGATTTCCTCGACGGTCTTGCCCATCTTTCCATAACCTATCAATGCAATGTTCATGGCTGCTTTTCCACTTTTCTTGAATTATAGTGGCAAAGATACGCTTTTAGTGCTGTTTTTGAGCATGAAAGGGGGCGCGACACGCTAACTTTTAACAATGTTTGGGCGAATTCTTTCAAGGCTTCCCTTTCAAGGTAGTAGGGAAAAGTTGTATTTTTGCAGCATGTTAAAATTAAGGCTGTATAAGGGGCTGAAG
>JAJPYP010000003.1 GCA_021204885.1 Prevotellaceae bacterium | reverse complement strand
GAAATGAGGAATAATAAATAATATACATGCTACCTATCTCTCAGGGTTGTTATGATAATCAAATGGGAGAGTGTACATAAAGTATTTTGAAAATTTTAAATCGCTCTGTAAATGTCTATTATTTTCATCTTTCTTATCCTCCATATAAGCCTTGTACACTACGGCAACAAGTTTTGAACGCTTCTCCTTTTCCTTAGTGCTCTTGTAGAGCCTCACCATTGTATTCGCGACGGCAACAACCGTCTGTTTCTGGTATCCCTGTTCCCGATGTACCTCTTGCAGGCTGTAAAGGATGTCGCACCTGTGGTAATCGAAGCATCCGATGCATTTTTCCATGTTTCCGTTTTTCCGGAGACATTTCATCTGCCGCCTTATCAGCTCATCCTCGCGCTTGCTCATCTCATCGTACTCTTTCATTGCCTGTTCCACTTTTTCCACGGCTTTGTCCAAGTCGGTCGTTATATTCAAATTCTTTTGTTCCATGGTCCTACCTGTTTTTTTCGGTTTGTCATTCATAAATCAACAATTATACGTTATACTCAAATCTCCAATGCGTTCGGCATAATCACGGACTATGGTTATATTCGTGATGTGCATACCGCATTTGTCGCAGTCCCGCATAATGCGTGTAAGCACGTCTTTCAACTCTTTAATATTGATTCGGCCGCTATCGGTCGTGGCCAAGTCGTAATTATTCTGTTTCTCTTCCATTATCATTTATTCTCCTTTCTCTTTATAAAATTCCTATATTCCAGAGCTAACTTTTCTGAAGCCTTGAGAAACAGCCGCTCTTTAATATCAACATCTCTTTCCGCTTTAACAGCATCATCAAACTTGCCACAATAATAATATCTACGTATGAGGCAAGTATCGCAACCAAGTTCTGCCCGACACGTGAAAGCCACCTGCCTTGCACGGCTGTACTTTTTCTGTGCGTCGCAATACTCATCGAAAGCTGCCGCATGCCGTTTCAGGGCTTCTTCCAGCTTGTTATCTATCTCCATATCATTTCTCCTTATTCTTTTCTTTCAGCTGCTGCTTCGCCCGGCTCGGTCTCCATCTTGGGCAAAGCCTCATCTATATATCTCCGTGTCCGTTCATCCCCAAACAACCATGAAAGTACTTGTACATTCCTCTTTTCAAACAAGTAAATGCCTTTATTCCTCTGATACCATAACAAGTTAATCCCTCGCTCCAATAGTAGGGCATCGAGCATATAACCAAACTCACAGATTAGATTGTGAAAACCCCTTAGACAATCCTCTACAGTATCATATCCCCCATAGGGGGCTTGTAGCATTTCCCGGTACTTATCCCTCACATACCCGGCTCGCTCTATCCTACGTTCACAGGATTCAATCTCTTGGGTGCATGACTTTATATGCTCCAAAGCCTCATCTATGCCGCTTTTATCCGCCGCCTCTTTCTTCCTCTGCTCCCACATCTGCAACTCTTGCTCATGCTGCCTAATTCTCCCTTTAAACGTCTTTATCGGCATGATAGGGGTGATTATATCACTGTAGTATTTAAATGGCTGTAGCAAGCTGTAAATATACCTTTCCACGTGCTTTCTATCGTCTCCCAATCCGTCTATATTGCTTGCTATCTCTGCCATTAATGGGCTTGCATCAATCGCATATCCTTCATCTCTCAACATCTCAAAATCAAACTCGCTGCATTCTTCCAATATCCGCTCCATCAATCGCCGTTGCCCGGCAACCCAATTAGGGGCTTGGGCTTGGGCTTTGCCCCTATTCCTCTCGGCTCGTTCTTCATCCCCTGCGTTTATGTATGGCATCAAATCATATTGTTTTTCCATCCACCTAAAGCAATCCCCCACAGTTCCCAAAGCCCCCATAGTCTTAAAGAACTTTGTCTCTAATGTCTTATCTCCTTTCATACCTGCACCTCCTTTCTCTGATACGGCGGCATCAGCATGGTAACGTCGCCTTTCGAGTTGAACGCGGCGTGGTAACCGTCCGAAGAGTAGACCATCACGCCGAAATACCTCTCACTGCTCTTGCACCTCCATTTCTCCGCCTCTTCGGGTTCGGTGCGTTCAAATACGGCTTCCATGAAGTCGTTGAACTTTTGCTTGAATATTTTCTCGGTCATAACCCTTGTCCAATATCTTGTTGAAATTTCTTCATGCTTTCCACAATCTCGTGCCGGGCGTACATAAATGTATCGGATATGGTAAAACAAACTAAGACTAATCCGGAATCTTTACTTGTAAGTTTTCCCATGTCGCAGAGCGCATGGGTGGTAATGCGCCCCTTGTCTCCACTGTAGGACACGCCCACCTCTTCAAGTTCGTCTACCGCACTTTCAAGAGAGGACACCGTAGGCTTGTCTATTTCCACATCGTCCCCGAATATCAGCCGCGCGAACCGGTACATGTCTATCCGGACATATAAACGGCAGTATTCCGCGTCCCCGTTATCATGTCCCTTCTCGGCGGCATTGATGCCGTACTCATGCAGCATATCATCGACAACCTCCAACAGACCGTCCATGACAAGTAGTTGCAGCCTTGAAAAACGGATGGGTGTCTCCGCCTTGTCCTTTTTCTTGTCAAAGAAAAAGGGGTGAAACTCCGGCTTTGCGGTGTCTATGATATCAAACATTTCTCGGCTTATCGTATTTCCACGCAGCATTTCTTCGGTTGTCTTACACCTGCCTACTTCCGTAATGCCGTCTTCCGGAATCCATAATGATTCTTCCGTGTCCAAAAGCCTTGTTGTCAGCTCATGCATTTCCTTGTATATTCCCATTGTCTATTTTTTTATTGTTATCCATTGCTTCCGCTCCTGCGTAAAGAGTTTCAACCACGTCAAAGTCTACTGTATCAAGAAACATCTCACGCACTAATGTCCTATATCCCTCGCGCAAGCCAAAACTTTCAAGTACGGGTGCGGCAAGATATTCGGCATACGCATCCTTTGCTCTTTTCCACTTTTTGGCAAATATGTCAACTTCTTCCTTAGTCATAACCACCGAAAGCGGCTTCTCCTCGTACATTATCTTTAAACCAATCCCATCGGCGAATGACTTCTCAATTTTCGCACCGTTTGAATCCTCCCAATCCTTTAACAGATAGATGGCATCGCACCTTTGCAACTCTTTCAAGTCGTAAAGGATACAATCCGCCCATCCGAATTCGTCGGGGAATTTTATCGTCATAGGGTTGACAACATCGTACCCCTCGCTTTTCAGACGCTTCT
Source organism: Prevotellaceae bacterium (assembly GCA_021204885.1). The sequence goes on along the minus strand of JAJPYP010000003.1, from coordinate 5,303 downwards.
CGGCATCCAAGAACTTGTCGTAGGCTTTTGCGAAGCTAACACCGCTTATCTTTCCCGATATGTAAACCTTGCAACTCATTGTTCTTCCCCTTCATACGTTATTGCTTTTGCCACGCATCCGTTTGAAGCTCCGTTCGGCATGTTTTTGAAGATGGGGGTATCGTCGTAAGCGATGCACTTTTTTAACTCATCAACAATATAACGATTATCTATAAAACCGCACAATCTCATGCTTGCGCAATATAGTTCACTATCCGGATAAGTTCTCATGGCTGCATCCTTGCATGCGTCTACTAATTTTTCAAATTCCTTAATATCGTCCTTAGTCATCATACCTGCTGCCCTCCATACGCCAAGGAACTCTCCAGCGGAATGTCCGCATCGAGAATCCATTTGTTGAACAAATCGATGAACGTGTTGCCGAAGTCCTCCGCGCGTTCCGGCGTTTTCAGCACCACCAGCAGCATGGGTGGGAAAGAGGTCACCGGCTTGGCGCCACGCACGCAAATGCACCGGTTGGAGTAGTCCACGTAGAACGTGGGCGTATAGCCCTTCTGCTCGCCGTCCAGCGGATCCGGCTGGAAACCGTCCTGCTCTTTCCACATCTTGCAGTAGTAGAGCAGGTCGTTGACCGCCTCCAGCCTGCCGGCGTTCATGCAGTCAACACCGATGTACTGCATTTTCCTTGATTTTATTACTTCCATATCTTGATAAATTTTTAGTAAGACTTGCCATGCTTGTACGGCCTGAACTCGTTGTACTTCATCTTGGTGTTGATGTAGAACTCCGCGTTACCGTCCGAGATATGGTCAAGCAATTCTATAATGTCATTAAGTAATATGTTGATGTGTAACTCTTTCTCGCCATCCAACATATAGTGTATCGTATCAGTCACTCGCCTAACCAAGCCGAATATGTCTTCAACGAATATGCCATACACATTATAAGACCTCATTCCGTTAAGAGTATATCCGAGATAGACCGCATAGTCGAGCAAACGTACCACAGCGTCCGTAAGCTCATCCTCCACCGTGTCTTTAATGTACTCTTCAAAGTTCTTGATAAAGACATCCTTATAAAAGTCCTCCGACGTGCAGGAGCAAGCGTTGAACAGTTCCAACTTCGCGTGTCGGTTTTTACGGTCCGCGTTCACCGCTTCGGCCAACTCCGTTATCACAAGCATTTGAAGCGACCTCTCCGACACTTCATTATCGTAAAATCCGTGCTTCACCGCCGTTTCGTGCGCACGCTTAGCCAATTCGTTTAAATCCATGATATATATCTTGATTAGTTTAAACTAATGATTCCAGTGTACATGGGGTTCGGCTCTTTCTTCTCGCAAAGGTCGAAGTCCTCTGGTTTGATGTTGCCGAAATGCATCATCCTTTCAAGTATCATCGGCTCTTTCATTACACGGCCGTCGTACTCGATTTCCATGCCGGTCTTGCCGTCGTAGGTTACGGTATAATACTTGCCTTTAAAGCCCTTGAATACGATGCTTTCAGCCGCTTCTTTCACGGCTTTCTGAAAATCCGCCTGCTTGCCCTTGGCTTCCATTACAGCGTCGAAGAGCTTCTGATAGCTCTTGTTCGGCTTAAAAAATCCCAGCTGCATTTTCATCCTCCTTCTTTCAAAAAGATATCCTGTCCTCGTTGCTCACTGTCTTGCGGTAGTCGTTTACCAGTCCCTCGAAGTCCACGCCTGCTTCCTTAAAACAAGCCTTCAACAGCACGTCATAATTTCTATACATCCATATAACCGCGAGTTGCCTGCACGCGGCCGCCTTCCGGTTGGATATTTGATGCTGATTGAACAAGTCACATTCCGTTCTTTTGTAGCATTCGTTGCAGGCGATGAAGTGCTTGCTCTTGCAGCACTCCTTCACCTTCAACCAAAGCTCATTCATAATCTCGTCGCGGCGCTTGCTGTAGGCAAGACGCTCGGCGGCGGTATAGATTATTTCTTTCCTTTCCATAACGTTGTCAGTTGAATTTATACACCTCGTTCATATCAACGACAAGCTTGTTACTTTTGCTGCCTTTGATAAACATATTCCAAGCGACCTGCACACACTTCAATTTGGCTTCTTTTGTCAAATTTTTTCTTTTCAAGGCAAGCAACAGCCTATTGCGGAGCGTGCGTATGACCGGGCAAATAATGTTCTCGTCCCCGAACAACTGGTTAAAGAACGATTCTATCTTCTCCCGGCTGTGGTTGCGGTACTTAACCAAGTAGGCGTATATTCCGCCTACCTCTGAAGTACATAGAACCGAAATTGTCCTCTTGTAGTACCGTGATGCAAACCGTACGATTTCCTGCCAAAGCTGACTGTCGTTCAAGTAGGTGCTCAACACCAAATCCCTTGACGACGCTTTCATGTCATACCTCGAATCAATAAGGTACAGGTATCTGCTGACAATAGCGGAGACCATCGAGGCGTTCTCTACACCCTTTATGGTGAGCATATCGGTCGGCGTGCGCATGCCTCCGGTGTCGATTATGGAGAAATCCTCCTCGTCAACGCCGTGCATTACAGCCATCACAACGGTCTTCCCGCTTTTAACAACGGCGTTCAGCCTGTGTTGGCCGTTTAAAAGATGCCCTTTGTTGGAGAACACTAACGGCTGCGACGGGTTGGGCTTCCATCCGCCTTTGTCCATAATCGCAACGTAGCGTTCCACGAGGCCTCTCCTGATATTGCGCTGTTCGCATAAATAACCGAGATAACGTTGCGCGATTTCCGGCGTTATCTCTTGAAATGTCACAACAAAATTATCCATAGGCTCTATTTTTAGTTATTTGTTATAAATCAATTCCGTATATTCCGCGATATCCTCCTTTTCCGCGCCCAGCGCGTCGAAGATGTCGTTCGAGTAGGTACGCAAAGAGCCGAACAGGTCTTTGTGGTTTTTCCGTCTCCTGTAGTTGAGTTCCCTGAGCTTCGTAGCATCGACGCAGCTAAAGCATGAAAGGCAGCTCGTGCATGGATAGCCCCGCTGGTCTTGGCAGGCGTTCACCTTTTCCTCCGCCTTGTGCACGTCCTTTTCCGTCTGCAGGCATGCCGCAAGCCTGCCCGCCAACTCCCTTGCAATCATTTGTCCTCTTTTCATAACCCGTATCTCTTATATTTTTTTCAGCACGTCTTTCGGGACTTTCGCCCCTATCTCTGTCAGCATCTTGGCCGTGGTCTTCGTGATGCCGCCGAAAAGCGAGCGTTCATGTTCCAAATAGCTCTCCACCAGCGGGCCTATCTCCTTGTATGTGGCACCTGCCATTCGGAAAACGTAAAGCATGTTATAGCTCAAAATGGAGTTGAAAGCGTATTTCTTTGCGGCCTTCTCCTCCTTCTCGAGAGCATCCTTGAATAGGACGCGATATTTGCAGTCGGAGTATCGTGGACAGAGGTCGCATGCATTCCTGCAACCTCTCCTGAGCCGCTCGCCCGTCATGTCATCCATAGCCTTGGCGCACTCTTTCCATGCAGTGTCGTATTCGGCCAAATCCCTTGCCAAGGACGTGATAATCTCACGGCCGGCATCTGTCAATCCTTTTTCTTTTTCCAAACTCATAACCTTTCCTCCTTTCAAATGATTATTTCCTGATTATTTCCATCTCCAGCGTGAAGTGCAGCCAATGGAACTCCACGTAGTAGGCGAAAGAGTAGAACACGCGCTTCTCTATTGTCACGGTAGGTATGACGTACAGCCTCCGTGAAGCGCACCTTGTAAGACGTGCTTTCATGGCTTCGCCTCCTTTTCTTCTTCGTCCACGATTTCGGGCAACTCCGCCTTCCTGTCAGTCAATCCGGCGTAGTCACGGAACCAGTTCTCGAACTTCTCCATGTCGCGGAACATGCACTCCTTCTGCTTGTCGGTGTTCACCAGCTTCGCGAAGCAGTCAAAATACATGTCCGCACGCTGGGTGAACATACGGTGGTTGTGCCTGAGCTCGCCGAACTTCAAGCCGCAACGCTCCATCAGCTCCGACCCCTCCTCGATAAGGTCGTTGGCCACGCAGTTGATCAGGTGCGCGGCCGACAGCAGACGGTTCAGGCGGTCTATCGAGCCGTTCTCCTTGGCCTTGCGGATAAGCTCTTTCGTAAACTTTTTCTGTAATGTTTTTTTATCCATGATGTGTGACTTTAATTGTAATTGTTTTTCTTAAATATACCATTCAACTCGGCACGCTCGTTCTCTTCGTCCATATTTCCAGTTTCTAAGTTGATTTGTTAAAAACATGATTTATTTTCGATTTAAGCCACTTTCTTTCCTTGGGCAATAACTTATACACATTTGCAAAGAAAATCGCTTAGACGCAAGAAAAACCGCCTTGTCGCCCGCGATAAGAGTCGTTGGTATATGTTACTACCTCCATCATATCGTAAAAGCGGTCGGCAAGCCGCAATCCGTACTTCTCCAGAATCTGCGGCGGTGTAAGGTTGGTGGTCACCATCGTGAACAGTTGTTCGTCATAGCGGTGGTAGAGCAGGTCCACCACAGGGTTGAGCATGTTCCCGAAGTACTTCACCTCGGCAGGTTCAATCCCTATGTCGTCTATGGCAAGCAGCGGGTAGTTCAGAAGCTTGTTGTATGCCTTCGCGTCTTCACGCGCAAGCATGGCAAGGTCTCTCGCCTTAATCGTCTTCACGCGCAGAATTCCCTCGCACCTTACATCGTAAATCTCCATCGCGCCTATCAGTGAGGCCACCGCGCGTATCATGGTGGTCTTGCCGTTGCCGGGGGCTCCCATCAGCAGCAACCCGAAATGGCTCTCGTCAATAAGCCATTCGGCCACCTTCCCGATAACAAGCTGTGTATTGTCGTCCTCGTCAAACTCGCGGAGGCGGTATCTTACTTCCGCCCATACGGCGGCTGTAAGGCTATCTACGGCGGTTTCTCGGGTCACCTTCAGGGAGAAACGATTTAAAGTACTCTTCCTTCGAAGCAGGGAGTTGCACATCTCCATTACGGAGTCTTTCTCTGTAATCTTTTTCATCTCTTATCTTTTTTTCTTTGGTTTCACGATTGTTCCAAAGAGCGACGGCACTGTGCCATTTGCTCATCTTGTTCTTTCCGACCATCCAGTTCTTTTGGTCGTAGAAGAGGAAGAACTGCTCCGCGTCAACGTTGTATTTCTTCTCGTCGATGTAGGCCTGTATCTCCTCGACGGTCGGCGGTGTAAAAAATTTTTTCTCGGACTTTTTTTCATTTTCCGCATTTATAATAGTTACGTTATCTTGTTTATTATTATCTTGTTTATTTAAGTTTATAATATTATTATCCCTATATATAATATATATGTCT
>JAJPYP010000202.1 GCA_021204885.1 Prevotellaceae bacterium | reverse complement strand
GTCTTCTTCATGATACAGATTTTATATGTTAAACAATAATTTAATTAAAGTCATTTTCACTTGACATGTCCGGCTTTTAAGCCCATTCCACGTCTAATTGCGCAAAGGTATTAATAATTCTTTTTAAATACTACAAATCACCTGCAATTTTTTTATACTATTTTGTCTATATGGAAGAATAGTTTTATAAACTATTTAAAATTTTACCTTTTCGATTCCTCTTGAGGCATGCGCAAAGCCGTGTAAAGTTCCAAAATGGCGGCAATGGTCAAAGAGAGTATCCACTCGTTACCGTGTGCGAAGAACATGAGTGCGCCGGTAACAAGCAGCAACAAGGCACCGAAAAGCTGCTGGCGACGCAAGCGTTTAAGGGTAACGGAATGGCAAACGGGAGCAGAGGCAAACTGCATCACGGCCACGATGACGGCACCAAGAGAATATAGGTAAGGGGATAGCTTCCATCCGGTTATGTAGACCGCCGCACCGGCAAGCAACATGACGGCACCCATGATGAAAAGGAGAGAGAAGAGCCGTTTCATTCCAAGGCGTCTCCTTCAAACACGTAGATGTCTTCGTTGGGGCGCTTCATCAAGTACTTCTCGCGTGCGATGCGCTCTATGGCACCCGAATCGACGAGGATCTCGTCCAAACGGCGGGTACTCTCTTCATACTCCGTGCGGTACTTGGCAATCTCCTCGCGCAGGCGATTCTCCTCGCGGGCATAACCCATACGATGAATAAGGCTGTTCTCATCTACGAATACGATGAGGACGCCGAACAGCACCAACGTGATGAGGTACTTGTGGCGGCGTACGAAAGACCAGACGGAATTGAATTTATCCATGAGCGTGCTTCAATATAGAATCGGTATCTTTGCCTACAAAGATACAAGGAATAACTGAAAAAACACTTTTTTTTGCGTATATTTGCCGAGAATCGTACAAATATGGAAAATTACATCGTATCGGCCCGTAAATACCGTCCCGCTACCTTTCGCTCGGTTGTGGGACAGAACGCTTTGACCACCACCTTGAAGAACGCCATCGCAACGGGGAAGCTGGCACACGCCTACCTGTTCTGCGGTCCGCGCGGTGTGGGCAAAACCACCTGTGCGCGTATTTTCGCCAAAACCATCAATTGCCTGAACCCCACCCCAGAGGGGGAAGCCTGCAACGAGTGCGAGTCTTGCCGGGCGTTCATGGAACAACGCTCCTACAACATCCACGAACTCGACGCCGCCTCGAACAATTCGGTAGACGACATCCGCCAGTTGGTGGAGCAGGTGCGCATACCCCCGCAAATAGGCCATTACAAAGTCTACATCATCGACGAGGTGCACATGCTCTCGGCATCGGCCTTCAACGCCTTCTTGAAGACGCTCGAGGAACCGCCCCGCCATGCCATCTTCATCCTCGCCACAACGGAAAAGCACAAGATACTGCCCACCATCCTGTCACGTTGCCAGATATACGACTTCAACCGCATCAGTGTGGAGGACATGGTGGCGCATTTAGCCTACGTGGCATCGAAAGAGGACATTACGGCCGAGCCCGAAGCGTTGAACGTCATCGCGCTGAAAGCCGACGGCGGCATGCGCGACGCGCTCTCCATCTTCGACCAAGTGGTGAGCTTCACCGGCGGGCACATCACCTATCAGAAGGTGATAGAGAACCTGAACGTGCTCGATTACGAATACTATTTCCGCCTGACCGATTGCTTCTTGGAGAACCGGGTCACAGACGCGCTGCTGCTCTTCAACGAAGTATTAGGCAAAGGCTTTGAAGGAGGCCATTTCATCACGGGGTTGGCCTCACACCTGCGCGACCTTTTGGTGAGCAAAGACCCGGCGACACTGCCGCTGCTCGAAGTGGGCGCCGGCATACGCCAACGCTACCAGACACAAGCCCGGCGATGCCCGCTACAGTTTCTCTACCGTGCCATGAAGCTTTGCAACGAGTGCGACCTGAACTACCGGGCCAGCAAGAACAAGCGGCTTTTGGTGGAGTTGACGCTGATAGAGGCGGCACAAATCACCGCTCCCCTACCCGACACCGCACCATCCATGCCCGGCCCGACACAGCCCGCGTCTAAAGGGCCCGCGCCCAAGACCTCACCCGGCACCAAACCTGCAACCATGTCAAAGGTTTCACAGGCCGCACCGGCAACGGCAGCTATAAGCAAGCCCGCCGCCACCACCACACCGCAGCCCCACGAAGCGCCCGCCATCTTGAAAGCGGCCCAAGACTCCGCCACACAGCGGCCGCCCACCTTGAAGCGGGCCGGCTTGGGCATCTCCATCAAAGGGGTGGTCAACGGTGAAGCCAATCCACAGGAACAAGAACAACCCCGGCAACCGGCACAAGCCGGGGAAATGTCTCAAAACTTGAATGGAACACTTCAAAGGCCGCAGGCCGACCAAGGCTCCCCTATGAGGGGAGGTTTGGAGGAGTGGTCAAACAAGACCCCCGAAGGGGATGTGTCTTTTGACACATCCCCCATAAGCGAGGAGGCATTGAACCGTTGTTGGCGCGAGTATGCCGCAAGCATGCCGCAAGAACAGGTAGCCATGGCCAAGCGGATGGGAAGCATGCAAGTGCACCTGACGGATGCGGACACATTTGAAGCGGTAGTGGAGAACGAGATCGTGGCCGACTCCCTCACGGCGTTGATACCGCAAGTGCAGGCCTACTTGCGGCGAGAGTTGAAGAACAGCCGGTTGACCATGAAAGTCAGCGTCAGCGAGCAAGCCATACAACCACACACCTACAACCGCGCCGAGAAGTACCGGCTCATGACCGGGAAGAACAAAGCCTTGGAGCAGCTGAAAGAGCAGTTCGGGTTGGAGTTCTATTGACAAAGCGCGTGCACACGCCCGTCTATTTAGACAGCATACAAATTAGCCATTCGTGGTGGAAAAATGAGAACAAAAGAAGAGGGAATGTCGAAGAAAAGAACTACTTTCGCAGAATAATTAACCCTTTAAATATGTATAGAAATGGCTTACGTAATTAGTGACGACTGCATTGCTTGCGGAACTTGCATCGACGAGTGTCCGGTAGGCGCTATCTCAGAAGGTGACAAATACTCCATCGACCCCGAAGCCTGCACCGAGTGCGGTACCTGCGCCAGTGTTTGCCCCTCCGAGGCTATCCATTTGGGAGAATAAAGAGAATAGCGGAAAAGCAAAAGAAAACAAAAGGGGTGTGTCCTAATGACACGCCCCTTTTTTCGCTTCTTTTTAGGTTAACCCAACTTGGCCAATGTCGTTTTAATACGGCCGATGGCCTCCACAATGTTCTCGTCACTGGTGGCATAGCTCATGCGGATGTAGCCCGGAGCGCCGAACGAGGTGCCGCCTACGGTAGCCACATGCCCCTCTTCGAGCAGGAACATGGCCAAATCCTCGGCACTGTTTATGTGGCGGTCGCCACAAGACTTGCCCATATAAGAAGCACACTTGGGGAAGAGATAGAACGCGCCTTGGGGATTGTTCACCTCGAATCCCGGCACCTCTTTGGCCAACTTGACAATGAGGTCGCGACGGCGTTCAAAAGCGAGGCGCATCTCCTCGCGAGGGGCTTGCGTGCCGGTATAGGCAGCCTCGGCGGCCATTTGCGATACCGAGCAGGGACCGGAAGTGTACTGGCCTTGCAGCTTGTTGCAAGCCTTGACAATCCAATCGGGCCCGGCGATGAAGCCGATGCGCCAACCGGTCATGGCGTAAGCCTTGGACACGCCGTTGACCACCACCACCCGGTCTTTGAGTTCGGGGAACTGGGCGATGCTCTCGTGGTGACCCACGTAAATGATGTGCTCGTATATCTCGTCGGCAATCACGATAATGCCCGGATGCTTCAACAGCACGGCAGCCAGCCCGGCCAGTTCATCCTTCGTATAGACCGAACCCGTGGGGTTGGAAGGAGAACAGAGTATCAAGGCCTTGGTGCGCGGCGTAATGGCGGCCTCCAACTGGGCGGGGGTTATCTTGAAGTCCTGGCTGATGTCGGCTGCCACCGTCACGGGCACACCGCCGGCAAGCTTCACCATTTCAGGATAGCTTACCCAATAAGGAGCGGGTATAATCACCTCGTCGCCCGGATTGACCAACACCAGCACGGTGTTGCACACCGATTGCTTGGCACCGTTGGAACAGGATATCTGCGCCGGCGTGTAGTCCAAACCGTTCTCCGTCTTCAGCTTTCTCACGATGGCTTCGCGCAAGGAGAGGTAGCCTGCCACGGGGGAGTAACGGGAGTAGTTCTCGTCTACCGCCTTCTTGGCGGCCGCCTTGATATGGTCGGGCGTATTGAAATCGGGTTCCCCTACACTCAAGTTGATGACATCCACACCTTGTGCTTTCAACTCCGCACTCTTTTGCGACATGGCCAACGTCGCCGAAGGCGACAAACTGTTCAAACGATCAGATAAATAGTTCATTGTATTTCTAATTAGTAGTTTAGCTGATTTATACTGCAAAGATAGAGAATTAGTATCAATCCGCACGCCTCATGCCTTCTTTATTTCAACGCTTCCCCACCCTGTTTTCTATACCTTATTATATTATATACCTTATTATATTATATACCTTATTATATATATACGCCGTTCATTTGTTGAAGTGCAGCGTGTGTCCCATGCGCTCCTTCTTGGTGCGCAGGTAACGCTCGTTGTAAGGATTGGGAGTGGTCTCAATGGGCACGTTCTCCACAATCTCCAAGCCGTAGCCCTCCAAGCCCACGCGCTTCACGGGGTTGTTGGTGAGCAGCCGCATCTTGTGCACGCCTATTTCACGCAATATCTGCGCCCCCACGCCGTAGTCACGCTCGTCGACCAAGTGGCCCAGACAGATGTTGGCATCCACCGTGTCGAGCCCGTCTTCTTGCAGCTTGTAGGCCTTCATCTTCTCCATGAGGCCGATGCCGCGTCCCTCTTGGTTCAGGTATACCACCACACCCTTCCCCGCCTTGTCTATCAACTCCATGGCCTTGTGCAGTTGCTCGCCGCAATCGCATCGCATGGACCCGAAGATATCGCCCGTGGCGCACGAAGAGTGCACCCGCACCATGATAGGCTCATCCACCTCCCAACTTCCTTTAAAGAGCGCCACATGTTCCAAGCCGTTCGACTTCTGGCGGAAGGGAATAAGACGGAAGTGGCCGTAGGCCGTGGGCATATCCACCTCCACGCCCTTCTCGATGATGGACTCTTGCTGCAAGCGGTAGGCAATCATGTCGCGGATGGTGATGAGCTTCAGCCCGTAACGGTCGGCAATCTCGCGCAGCTGCGGCAAGCGTGCCATGGTGCCGTCCTCGTTCATGATCTCCATCAACGCGCCGGCCGGATAGCAACCCGCCAAGCGACACAAGTCGATGGTAGCCTCGGTATGTCCGGCACGGCGAAGCACCCCCTTGTCCTGCGCATAAAGGGGATTGATGTGTCCCGGCCGTCCGAAGGTGGCGGGTGTGGAAGCAGGGTCGGCCAAGGCGCGTATGGTGGCCGCACGGTCGGCCGCCGACACGCCGGTGGTACACCCTTCCAACTTGTCGATGGTCACGGTGAAAGGGGTGCCTAAAACCGAAGTGTTGTCCACCACTTGGTGGGGCAAGTCCAGCTCCTTGCAACGAGACAAGGTGATGGGCGCACAGAGTACGCCCCTTGCATGCTTCAGCATGAAATTGACCTTCTCGGGCGTTACCTTCTCGGCGGCGATGATGAAATCGCCCTCGTTCTCGCGGTCCTCATCATCCACCACGATGACGAAATCGCCCGCCTTAAACGCCTCGATGGCCTCTTCTATGGTATTCAATCTAACCTTTTCCATATAGCTTTCATTCAAGTTATCCGTTTATATGCTATCTACAATCTTTGTCTCATTCAAACCGCCGCGACACGGCTCTTTCACTTCACCTGCCCGCTCTCCAAGAGCTGCACAATCCTGTCGTCCGTCTGGATGATGCGCTCCACATCCTTGTCCAAACGGATGCGGAAAGCCCAGATGCGGAAGTAGAAGAAGATGCCCAAAGGCAGCAGCACGCCGCACAACACGTTCAACCGATTGTCGCTGAAAGGACGCACGTGGGCATACACCGGGATGATGGGGTAATTGTTCAACGCATTCAAGAGCAGGTAAGAACGGGTGTTCGACATCTCCTCGATCAAACCCTCCATGCGTTCGTTGAGCGCCGCCATCCGCTCGTCGCGCGGCACGCCTGTAAACCACAACTTGAAGTAGTTGGGCGCGTGCCTCAACCGCTTCATCGCGGCGTAAGCACGGCAATCCACCGACAAGGCACGTAAGTCGGCGGGCAGCCGCCCATAATCGGGGTCGATGATGATGACCTCCTTGCGGAAGAGCTGGCGCACGCTGCGGATGCCTATCACCCGCTTGAACCAGTTCACGTAAGCATCGGCATTGAGCACCACCGAGTCGTTGTTCGACTTGTAAGTGAGGAACGCGCCTAATGGCGCCAGCACGGCCGTGCTGCACCACATGCCCATCCACACAATCCACTTGCCGTCGCGGGCCATCTTATAGCCGGAGTTGTTGATGATGTAATAGACGATGAAGATAAGCACCGACACCACCACCGGCATGCCTAATCCCCCCTTGCGGATGATGCCGCCCAAGGGAGCGCCGATGAAGAAGAAGATAAGGCAAGCCACGGACAGCGTGATCTTCTCGTGCCACGAGGTCTGATGCCGGCGCAAGCTCGTCTCGGTCTGCGTCATGTTGAAGCTCTTGAAAGTCCAGTCGCTCGAAGCCGCTTCGGCACGGGTAGCGGCCGAGGTGATGATTTTCTGCTTCTGCGCCAACGTGGCCGCATTGAACAGGCTGTCCACGTTGTAATCGCCAAGGCGGGCTTGCCGCACTTTCATCGTGTCGGCCCTGCTGGGCGTGCCGTTCACCGTCTTGTAAGTGCTCGCCATGGCCTCCTCGTAATAGGCACGCCCCACGCTGTCGGTCTCCACCGTCATGGAGTCGATGCCCGCTTGGAGCATCTTCATGTTCTTGCTGTTCGACTGGTTGCTCATGAAGCCGGCGTCCACCATGCTGAAATCGGAGTCGAACTCGATGATGGCGTGCTTCTCCACGAAAGTCTCCCTGCGGTAAGGCACGTTCTTCTGGTCCAAGCTTTGCGACTTCAAGTTCTCGAACTGCTCCCCGCTGAACAGGTGCAGGTAGAGGTGTTGCTTGTCGGCGGTCATCTCCAAGCGGCCCGAGTCCGACTTGATGATCACGGCGTTCTCGAAACCCTTCTCGAAGTTGTATATCAGCACGTCATAGAGCATGCCCGTCTTGCGGTCCTTGTGCTTCACATAGAGGTTGTAGCCGTCTATCTCGTCATAAAACACCCCCTCGGGAATATCCAGTTCGGGCGACTTCTGTTTCATGGAGAGCAGCAACGTCCACAACTTGGCTTGCGCCTTGGGACCTATGACGTTCTGGAAGAAGAAAGAGACGCAACAGATGAAGGAGATGAAGATAATCAGCGGGCGCATGATCTTGATAAGCGATATGCCGGCCGCCTTCATGGCCAGCAACTCGAAGCGTTCGCCGAAGTTGCCGAAGGTGATGAGCGCCGCCAGCAAGATGGCCAGCGGCAACGAAGCAGGTACAAGCGACAGGGCCGAATAGAAGAAGAACTGGGCAAGTACATTCATCTCCAGGCCCTTTCCCACCATCTCATCCACATACCTCCAAAGGAACTGCATCATGAAGATGAAGAGGCAGATAAAAAAGGTTCCCGCAAAGAGCACGCAAAAGCTCTTGAGTATAAACAAATCCAACTTTTTTATGCGCAGCATTCGGCTTGTATCATGCAATGGGATGGCAAAAGTAGCACAAAAAAAGGAGCGGGTGAAATTTTAATGGAAAGTTAACTAAAAACCGTAAGTACGGCGCATGGTCTCCACCTGCGAGTCCCACAGTTCTTGCAAGTCGGCCACTTCACCGTCATCGGCGAAGTCGGTAATCTCGAGCACGAAGTCGTTGGTCAATTCGTTGTTGGTCATTTTCAGCTCGAAGTAATCGCGCGGGTTCTCACTGTCCAACCAATGGAAACGGATGAACGAAAAGGCACGCACCCCGATGATCTCGGCATCCCGCCGCTCCGTCTTTCCCCAAAAGAAGGTGACGGTCTTGTCGTCCGACTGTACATGGTCGGCAAACCAATCCTCCAAACCTGTAGGCGTACTTATAGCTGCCCAGAGAATACTCCTTGACGTGGCGTTCAAGAGGTATTCCAAATGAATCTTCTGTCTTTCCATAATCGTAACCTGCTTGTTTCTTATTACGTGCGCCAAGATAAACACTTTTTTCTAATTACCGAACATTTTTACCCATTTAAAGCGAAGAAAGCATGAAAATAACCTCATCGCCCGTTTTTTCGCTTCCAAGAAGAGAGGTGGAATCCATTGCAAAGCAGGCAGTCTATCGAAGCGCTTCGATAAGGTCTATGGAAGCGCTTCGATAGCACCTATGGAAGCGCTTCGGCAGACTTGTTCAAGCGCTTCGGCACACCCTGTTCAAGCGCTTCGGCACACCTTGTTCAAGC
>JAJPYP010000026.1 GCA_021204885.1 Prevotellaceae bacterium | reverse complement strand
AGGTTGTTTTGATGTGGAAACGTACCATCTCGCCATCATGCTACCATATATTTTCATCATGGACGGTAGCGAATTTTACTTGCGCAATTATCTCGTAGTTGTGTTAAAACTCCAATATTTGGTAGACAGTGTCTACTTTGAAGGACAATGGTTAATGGCTATCATCGGGAATTTTCCTTAATTGTACGGCACCGATGCAATCTTTATCGGCCATGACGGTGAGCAGGCCGAAAAAGTCGTGTTCGTCTATGCGCAATGACCTGCATATTACCTTGCGGTTGGCACCTTCGGGCAACATGTTGGTGAAGAATGGAAAGAGATAGTCGGATTCGTAGGCTTCTTTCCGCTTGGGCAAGTTGACCGATATGGGTGGCTGCCCGGAAGAGAGATACCCGGCATCGTAACAGAAGCGGTAGCCCATGCCGGGATGCTTTTCAGTGAGCACACCGGCTTTATAATCATTCATGTAAACGTTCAGTTGCCGCATTTATATTCACTTGGTTAAACGGTTTGCGTATGTTGTAGTCTATTTCAAGTCCTAAAACCTCGAGTATCTTACTCACCGTAGAGAGCGACGGGTTTCCTTTGCCACGTTCAATGTCCTTGACGGTAGCCAAGCTGACACGGGCCATCTCTGCAAGGTCTTGCTGGGATAGACGAAGTGTATCACGACGTGATTTCATGACCTCTTTCAGTTCCATAGTCTATTATCATAAACTTTTGGGCAAAAATAATGGGAATTAATCATAAACGCAAAGAAAAGTCTGATAAAATAAACCTATAACCAAGAAGCTTATACGGAGGGATATATCACTACATGCCAATCTCCGTTTTCTTTCCGATAGATATAATGCATGGCGGTGAGCTTTTTCAGGTGCTTGTTTACAGCAGCGACATTCACTCCTACCCGGTTGCTTATTTCTTTCGTGGTAATGCCGGCATTCATCATCATGGCAGAGAGGATCTCACCGGTTGTCGGGGTGCGGAAACGTACCATCTGGCCATCATACCACCATATATTCTCATCATGGACGGTAGCGAATTTTACTTGGGCGATTATCTCGTCGGTTACCAATTTTGTAAAGTAATCGAGGAAATGACGTATCTCACGTAAAGTTGCCGAAGCTCCTTTAGCAGGAAGACTCCCTACCACTTTATCGGATGCACTGAGCGCTTCCAAATAATCTTTCTTTTTACGACTGCGCACAACAATCATGGGATAATTATGGCGGGTAAGGATGTAATTGACAAGCAACCGGGCAATTCTTCCATTACCATCCTCGAATGGGTGGATGCGGATATAACGATAATGGAACAGGGCCGCTAATTCAACCGGAGTCATTTCCCCGTTTTGTTCCGCCTTGTTGTACCAATCGATCAAATCGGTCATTAATGCCGGCGTCTCTTCGGGCGACGCATACTCGAAACGCTCGCCTGAACGGTTGAGTACACTGTTAGGGCGTGTCTTGTATTGTCCTGCATGAACAATGTACGAAGTGTATCCGCCGTCGGGCAAAGGACGATAGACAGTATAATCTTCACGCAACAATGTCTTGTGAAGTTGACGGATGAAATTCTGCGTGAGCGGTTTGTCGTGTGCCGAGGCCTCCATCTCCATCATCTTCAAACCGACATCACTGGCCTTCATCTCTTCAAAGTCTTTCATCTCTGCCTCGCCCATGACTTTACCGAACAATAAAAGAAGCTCTGTTTGACCATACGTAAGGGTATTACCCTCAATATGGTTGCTGTTATAATTAAAGTCAATGGTGAACCGTTGACTGATTTTATATTGTGTTTGTGCATCCAGCGGTTGCAAGGCAAGCCACTCGGAATAGGCCTTATCAAGAGGTGTCATAGTTCTTCTTATGTGTTAAAACTCCAATATTTGGTAGACAGTGTCTACTTTAATGGACAAAAATAAGGGTATTTGTACACAATAGCAAGAAAGTGTTTGATTAGTTGTACTTGCCGTCACCATAAAATACGCTTAAAGTAAAATATGCCGTATTGAATGTTCAATATAGAGGAACTTGATCGTTATTCCCTTGTTTTTAAGGCTATTCTTTGGCTCTTTCAGATGTTTTGCTACCTTTGCAAAATATTGCAAGAAGTTTAACTGAATGATGTTGAAGATAAACTCGGCTGGGCTATAGAAGAAGTATAATATATCACAAGTTACTTGTCTTGTTTTCAATAAAATCCACGAGTTTTTAATATATTTGTACAGGTAAAGAAATATAACTCACATAATGACATTTGATGATATAAAAATACTAATTGCTTCGGATGAGTCACGGACTCTGGAGCTAAAGAAAACTACCGGCGAGTTGAAAGACGGTATGCACTCGGCTTGTGCATTCCTCAATAGCGATGGAGGATGGTTGATTTTTGGTGTTGCCCCCAAGTCGCTAAAGATAAGCGGACAAGAAGTTACAGATAGCACCTAACGGGAAATCGCTCAGGCACTCGCGGGACTTGATCCAACAGTGGATGTCTATGTCAATTATGTTGATGTGCCAGATTATCCCGGAAACAAGATTATTGCTATGCACTTTGACGGATGGGTATGGGGAGAGCGACCGCATACGTTCCACGGTTGCCCTTATTATAAGGTCGAGAGCACTACTAAGGTTATGCCCCATGAGATGTATGATGAGCGTATCCGTGCGCATCAACCTCAGATGTATTCGTGGGAAAGTCAACCAGCGGAGGGCGTCACTCTGGCTGACTTGAACGAAAAATACATCAAAGGTTGCATACGTCTTGGTGTAGAAGGCGGACGCATTCCGACAAGTGCCATAAGCACTCCAGTTGAAGAGACATTAGCTAAATGGAAGCTCCTTAAGAATGGAACACCCACCAATGGGGGTGCTATGCTGTTCTCCAACAATATCGATGAATTCCCGCAATTCCGTTTGAGAATGGCCCGTTTCGTGGGAAACGACAAGAATGAGTTTATAGACAACCAACGTGTTGAGGGCGGTTTTTTTGCTCTTCTTGATGCCGGAATGGCTTTCTTTTTTAAGCACCTTAACCTTAGCGGAAAGATTACAAATCGCAACTTGCAACGTGAAGAACAGCTTGAAGTGCCGTATAAGGCTTTGAGGGAAGCTCTTATAAACTCTCTTTGCCACCGTCAATGGGAGAAATATAACTTAACTAACAGCATCGCAATCTATGATGACCGTATTGAGATTGCTAATCCGGGTGTATTTCCTCCGCAAATCACGCCGGAGTCAATCAAGGAGCCCCATGAGTCATATCCATACAATCTAAAAATTGCTGAAACTCTATATAAATCAACCTATTTGGAAAGTTGGGGAAGTGGAGCTAAACGCATCATGGACGCATGCCGTGAGCAAGGTATAGAAGAACCTATCTGGAGATGGGACGGTGGCTTTGTGATAGTTACATTCAAGCGACCTAAGCGCGATCCAAGTACGACCCAAGTAGGACTTAAGTATGTCCCCACTACGTCTCAAGTTCAGAGACTGGTTGAATTGATGGGAGATGAATATATGGGTATGAAGGAAATCATGGAGCTATTTGCTTTGAAAAGTGTCAAACGATTCAGAGAGAATTATATCCAACCGGCATTATCAGAAGGAGCGATTGAACGTCTATATCCAGATTTACCAAACCATCCAAAACAGAAGTATTGTTTAACTGATTCGGCAAAAGAATGGAAAAAAGAACGACAAGTAATATTTAAGTAGTGGACAATCTCAATCCGATAGAGATTGCAGACATTATAAAAAATTGCGGAGTCATTGACATCACATACAGTGTCCGACAGCAAGAGTCGTTATCGACTTTATCCATATTAAATTGTGTATGTTCTGAACTTTTTATACCTTTGTAGCGAAAGGCTATCTTTGCAAGCAAACAAGATGTAAAGGCATGCCATGTAAAACACTAAAAAGGATAGGATTAAAACCGGCTACTGAAATGATTCGCTTTAAAAAACAGTTGCAGATACACGCGCATAGGGGCATGCTTCTTTGCGCAGGGTTGGCGTTTGCCATTGGCGCGGCCATGCTGTGCGTGGGTTGTTCCGACAGCCCGGCTTTTACGCCGGTGCACGCTCCCAACCCATGGCAGGATGATTACAAGGCTATATCGGGCTTGGAGAATTACGCCCAGTGGGGCACGTACAACGTACACGACCCGTCGTGCCTGAAAATAGGCGATTGGTATTACCTCTACTCCACCGATGCCATCTACCGGGACCACCCAAGAAGAAGAGGCGACGGGCACCGCAAGCCCCGTGGAGACAACGAGAAGATGGGGAAGCCCGATGAAACGGGGAAGCCCGATGAGATGCGCGAGCCTGACAGAATGAAAAAGCCCGAGGAGATGACACCCGAAGAGAAGCGGGAGTTTGACCGGATGCGCAAGCGTTTCGAGGAAGAAGAACGGAAGATGGCCGGCAAGATGGGCTTTATACAAGTGCGCCGCTCGCGCGACTTGGTGAACTGGGAGTTTGTGGGCTGGGCGTTTCCCCAGATACCTGAAGAGGCGGTGAAGTGGGTGCGCTCGAAAAGCGACGGCGAAGGAGCGGTGAACATCTGGGCTCCCTACATCATACAGGCAGGCGACAAGTACCGGCTCTACTATTGCGTGTCGGCCTTCGCCCGCAGCATCTCTTACTTGGGGATGGCGGAATCGACTTCGCCCGAAGGGCCTTGGGAACTACGTGGCTGTGTGGAGAAGACCGACGAGACCTCTGAAATGAATGCCATCGACCCCACGGTAGTGGTGGATGCCGAGACGGGCAAGTGGTGGATGCATTACGGCTCTTACTTCGGCGGGCTTTACTGCGTGGAACTGAACCCCGAGACGGGACTGCCCTTGAAAGAAGGCGACCAAGGTGTGCCGTCGGCACGACGGGCCAACGCGAAGGTGGACAACATAGAGGCTGCCGAGGTTATCTACAACCCCGCGTTGAAGCGTTACTACCTGTTCGTCTCCTACGACCCGCTCATGACCACTTACAACGTGCGTGCGGGGCGTTCAGAGCATCCCGAAGGGCCATATATAGACTACTTCGGAGAGGAGATGCGCGACACGGTAAACAACTACCCCATCTTGACGGCTCCCTACCGCTTCGAGCACCATCCGGGCTGGGCGGGAACGGCTCATTGCGGGGTATTCACCACCGACGACGGACGCTTCTTCATGGTGCACCAAGGCCGCTTGGCGCCCGACAACGAGTTAATGGACCTGCATGTAAGGGAACTGTTCTTCACATCCGACGGTTGGCCGGTGGTATCGCCTGAACGCTATGCGGGAAGCACGCCACAGCAATTCCGCACCAAAGACATGGCAGGCCGATGGGAGGTGATACGGGTGCGGGAACCCAAGCATGGGCGGCAGCTGAAAGCCGGCCAAGTGATGGGTGGAGAGGGTAGACTCAGAACACAGGAGTGGAACCTCTCTATACCTATTTCGTTGGAAAAGGACGGCCAGATTGGTGACGGTCAAGGCTCTTGGCGCTTCGAGGAAGAGAACCAGCGACTCTCGCTCACGTGGCAAGGAGAGGAGATTAAAGAGCTAATCGTCTTTGCCGGACACGACTGGGAGAACGAGACGGAGACCATTCTCTTTACCGGATTGGACGCCAACGGACGCTCCGTGTGGGGAAAGCGGGTGGAATAAATAAAGAACAATCACTTATCGATATTATATTATGGTAAATTACAAAGCAGTAGGAGTGGCATTGGCGCTCATGGCAGGTACGTCACTCCAAGCACAAACCAATGAGTTTGTGATTCAAACCAAGAAGACGGGTGCGGAGATACAGCCCACCATGTATGGAATCTTCTTCGAGGACATCAACTATGCGGCCGACGGCGGCTTGTATGCCGAACTTGTCAAGAACCGCTCGTTTGAGTTTCCCCAGCACCTGATGGGCTGGAAAGTCTTCGGCAACGTCACCCTGCGCGATGACGGTCCGTTTGAGAAGAACCCTCACTACGTGCGCTTGGCATGGCCGGGACACAAGGAGAAGAGTACGGGATTGGACAACGAAGGCTACTTCGGCATCGGCGTGGAGAAAGGCAAGAGTTACCGCTTCTCGGTATGGGCACGCACGCCCGAAGGTACCGATGCGGGTAAAATCCGTGTGGAAATAGTAGACATACACACCATGGGTGAAAAGCAGACGCTTGCCAAGGCCAACGTGGAGATTACCTCTGCGGAATGGACGAAGTACCAAGTGGAGCTTACGCCCGGCGAGACCAACCCGAAAGCCGTGCTGCGCATCTTCCTTGCAGGAAAGACCACGGTCGACTTGGAACACGTCTCCCTCTTCCCCGTGGATACGTGGCAAGGACATGAGAACGGCATGCGCAAGGACTTGGCCCAAGCGTTGTATGACCTGCATCCCGGCATCTTCCGCTTCCCCGGCGGATGCATTGTAGAGGGCACCGATTTGGCCACGCGCTACAGCTGGAAGAACTCGGTAGGCCCGGTGGAGAACCGTCCCTTGAACGAGAACCGCTGGGAGTATACCTTCCCCTACCGCTTCTTCCCCGACTACTACCAAAGCTACGGATTGGGTTTCTTCGAGTTCTTCCAACTCTCCGAGGAGATTGGTGCCGAGCCGCTGCCCATCTTGAGCTGCGGATTGGCTTGCCAGTACCAGAACGATGCGGACGATGAAACGGCCCAAGTGCCCGTAGAGGAATTAGACAGTTACATACAGGATGCGCTCGACCTCATTGAGTTCGCCAACGGTGCTACCGACACCGAGTGGGGCAAGCTGCGTGCCGATATGGGACACCCCGAGCCCTTCAACATGAAGTACATCGGCATAGGCAACGAGCAGTGGGGCGAGACCTATCCCCAGCACTTGGAGCCTTTCGTGAGCGCCATCCGCAAGGCGCACCCCGAGATAAAGATCGTGGGCACTTCAGGCCCCAACTCAGAAGGCAAGGAGTTCGATTACCTGTGGCCCGAGATGAAACGCTTGGGAGCCGACTTGGTAGACGAGCACTTCTATCGCCCCGAGAGCTGGTTCTTGAAGAGCGGCAAGCGTTACGACAACTACGACCGCAAAGGCCCGAAGGTATTTGCCGGCGAGTATGCCTGCCACGGCAAAGGCAAGAAGTGGAACCATTACCACGCTTCCCTGCTTGAGGCCGCCTTCATGACCGGCTTGGAGCGCAATGCCGACGTGGTACACATGGCCACCTACGCCCCCTTGTTTGCCAACGTGGATGGCTGGCAATGGCGTCCCGACATGATTTGGTACGACAACCTGCGCTCGGTGCGCACGTGCAGCTACTACGTGCAGCAGCTTTACAGCACCTACAAAGGCTCTAATGTACTCTCTCTTACCATGGACAAGGCACCCGTTACGGGCGACGAGGGGCAGAACGGACTCTTCGCCAGCGCCGTGTATGACAAGGAGCGCAATGCCGTCATCGTGAAGGTAGCCAACACTTCCGATGAGGCCCAGCCGATCTCCATGAAATTCGAGGGCATGAAGAAGGGACAAGCCTTCAGCGGCGGACAATGCATCAAGCTCACCACCACTGAAATGGACGCCGACAACACCGTAGACCAGCCCGACCGCATCGCCCCGGTAGAGAGCGACATCACTCCCGACGGACAAGCCTTGGAGACTGAAATAGAACCCAATACCTTCGCCGTCTACATATTGACGTACTGATGCCGATGTAATGAGAGCATGCCGGTGTTGATGAAACACACCGGCCTTTTCAAGGCTTACAGCGCGTTTGAAGCATTGGAAGCATACAAGCAACGGGGCTGTGCCTGTCGGCACAGCCCCGTTTTTCATGCTATTGTCGCAGCCGCTTTACGCCCTCAAAAAAAAGAGAGATGCGACGTGAAAAAGGGAAGAATTTATTTCGTCTATACTGTTTAATTTGTATAACTTTGCAGGCAAAATACATGACAAGGAAATGAACGAATGCCGGTTATACAGCGAATGACACGACTCAAACCGGCAGTATACAGCATACAGCATACGTCAATGATGCGTGGCACGGCGTCTTTTTAGGGAAAGAATAAAACAGATAAAACAAAACCAAAACACAACCGACATGAAATCGGGGAATACATCATCTGGATTGTGTGCATGCGACGCCATGTTGGCCTGCACAGTCCTCCAAAACTCATCTGCCATCATCGGCATAGTTGTATTTCAACGTCCCCATGGAGCACTTGAACAACAACGTAAGCGACTACATATAAGAGGGCCGCTATGGTGTGGTGTGCAACCACTACTATACGGTGGAACTCTGCCAAAGCCACAGGAAGACGCCCAAAGCCATTACATCGGCGCCCCAAGTGGAAATCCCTATAAGAACAGAAATAAAACGAACTGCATGCTAAATAATTAAATTACACAAAGAGAGAATCACTGATGATCTGTTCCGAAGAGGGGAGTAGATAACCTTTACCTTACCACGAACAATACCACCGCATACTCCCCTCGAGGAACCCCGCCCCGCCCACCCAGGGGGGAGCCCCGGGGTTTTTTATATTTAATAAAACCGAAAAAAAAAAAGAAGATATAAAAAAAAAAAAAGAAAAA
>JAJPYP010000217.1 GCA_021204885.1 Prevotellaceae bacterium | reverse complement strand
AGACAATACCCTTGCTTGTACCTATAAACACCCCTTGCTTGTACATGATAGCGTTCCGCACTTGTACAAGCAAGCGGTCTGCGGTTGTGCTACGGTAAACCTACGGTTCCACAAGTAAGCACCCTTATCTTGTAGAAGCAAGCACCCTTTGCTTCTGCAACCACAGATTCCATGTAAGACCGTTAGTCTATTTTTAAGATAAAGGGAATATGCGCATCCGTACTCGTCTTTTCTCAGGAAGCCCGCCGAACGAAACGCTATTTGTAAACTACTCTAACCACCCCACATACCGCAATCCTCACATCCCCACTTGTAACTCCTTGGAACGACACCACTTACAACCGTCTCCCCTTATCTCCCCAAAAGTAATGTCACCCCAATTTACCAAAACAACCCCCTATTTTAACATTTCTACGCCACCAACCGTACCCTCGCACGGATTTACGCGCTTCTCAGCGCCTTTATTTCATGTTATATAGCATGAAAAACGGCGAAAACCGTTCTTTCCCCGTCATCTTCCCTGATTACCCACCGAAGAAGAATACATACATCTTTTCTAACCATTACTGTATTCTATCAATTAGAGTGGCTGTTTTTAAATACCAGTCACGCGCTTTCGGGTTATTTACCGAAAGTAGGCGACGGATGTGTGACCGATTAAGATTTTGCACACACGTGTGCAAAATCTCCCAATCATTGAATTCCAAATAAAGTTTGGATAATATGCCAAATATAAAAACAACCCCAAGCGACCTATCCTATCTGTCAATCCGGCAGGGGAGAGGCCTGAATGAGGTTGCCGTTACAAATATACAGTTATTTACTGACTCTTTCATGTAAATCGCGATATATCTTCTAATGACTAAGATATAAACATCAGTCAATCCAATCACCATAATTAAAAACATCAGTTTATCCGCCTCTTCCCAAATTCTACTTACCCCTCCCTTGCTTCAATCCGTTCCTCCTACCTTCCCCTTAATCCGATTGTTCAAAAGGCACGACCATTCCGTCAAATCGCCTCACTAAGCGAAGCGCTGTGCGAAGATTTGACGGAATGGTCGCGCCACCAAGCCCAAGCCTGCCTCAATCGGCATCCCCCATAGGATAAAACCATGACCTTATCCGTACCCTTTGATGCAAGCCTTTGTGCAACATCGAAGCACGCAGCCGGAGGTACGGGAGGAACGACCCTATCCGGCGTAGTGCGTAGATGTGAAACAAAGGCCCGTCCGCAGCCACAAGCACATCAGCCACCCATTACACCGCAACCCAAGATGACAACGTAAACACATCTCTCTTGCACTATTCAATCATCAAACCTTTTAAGACAAGCAATATTTCCACCCGAATTTACTACCTTTGCCGCGTTCCTTTATGGCTAAAGGTTGGAAATACGGTATAGGCTTGGGGGTGGTCATCGTGCTGCTCTTCGTGGCCAATCTGTTGGTGGGCTCGGTACGGATTCCATGCGGTGATGTACTGCGCATCTTGCTGACGGGCGCGGAGGGTGCCAAGCCTTCGTGGAGCTTTATCTTGTGGGAATCGCGTTTGCCCCAAGCCCTGACCGCACTGCTTGCGGGCGGCGCTTTGGCCGTATCGGGCTTGCTGTTGCAGACGGCCTTCAAGAACCCGCTGGCTGGGCCGTCGATACTCGGCATAGAGTCGGGCGCCAGCCTCGGCGTAGCCTTGGTGATGCTGCTCTTCGGGGGCAGCGTGACCACGGCAGCGTTCAGCTTGTCGGGCTTCCTTTCGGTGCTTGCCGGGGCGTTCATAGGGGCACTTGTCGTCATGGCGTTGATACTCTTCTTCTCCACCCTGCTGAAGAGTAACGTGATGCTGCTGATCACCGGCATTATGATTGGCTACTTGGCATCATCGGCCATCTCGCTGCTCAACTTCTTCTCCACGTCCGAAGGTGTACACGCATACGTGGTGTGGGGCATGGGCAGCTTTACGGGCGTAACCATGCGGCAGATGCCCGCCTTCGCCGCAGTGACGCTGCTTGGAATAGCATGCTCGCTGCTACTCGTGAAGCCACTCAACGCGCTGCTGCTTGGGGAGGCTTACGCCGAGAACTTGGGCGTGAACATACGCCGCTTGCGCAACGAGTTGTTAGTGGTGACAGGCATCCTTGTCGCCATCACGACCGCCTTCTGCGGGCCGGTGGCTTTCATCGGCCTTGCCATGCCGCATGTGGCCCGCCTGTTGCTTGGAACGGAGAACCACCGCTCGCTCTTGCCCGTGACGATACTCACAGGCAGCGCCGTGGCCCTGCTGTGCAACCTGATATGCGTGCTGCCCGGAGGGTGGGGCGTTATCCCCCTGAATGCGGTAACGCCCTTGATAGGCGCCCCCGTGATAATCTACGTCATCGCGGGACGACGCTTGACGGCGCATACATAGCGCGGGAGAGACGAAGCGGTGCTATATATAAATAGGTATATACCTTATCTATATAAGAACAACAACGATAAAAGATACAGATTGGACCGATTAAAATAGAAAGTAACGTTATGCCTTACATTATCCTTGCCACGCTATTGGTGATAGCCGTGGTACCCGACGTCTACATAGCCTGCTGCTTCCTGCGGCACGCTCCCCTTGTGTGGCGATTGCTCTACTGGTTGCCGCTCACGGCCATGGTGGCACTCTTGGCGGTGGGCCTCAGCTGGCATCCGCAGCAATGGATGTTCCGCACCCTCATCGTGCTGCTGCTTTGCACGGCGTTGCCCAAGTTCTTGTTCTTCCTTTTCTCCGTAGTGGGCAAAGGCGTGGCACTCTTTCTACCTGCCGCAAGCACGGCCGGCAACGGATTAGGCATATTGGCAGCCGTGGCGGTGATAGTGATGGCCGCCTATGGCTTCGCCGTGGGGTGGAAGCGTGTGACGGTGCGCGAAGTGGAGATAGCCGCAAAAGAGTTGCCCGCCGCTTTCGACGGCTACCGCATGGTGCAACTGTCGGACTTGCATGTGGGCACGTACAGTTATTCTCCGAAAACGCTCGAGCGCATCGTGCGGAAAGTGAACGCGCTCCATGCCGACGCGGTGCTCTTTACGGGCGACTTGGTGAACGCATCGGCCGACGAGGTAACGCCCTTCCAAGAGACATTGGCGCGGCTTGCCGCAAAGGACGGCGTTTACTCCATATTGGGCAACCACGACTATTGCACCTACGGCCACTTCGACTCCCAGCAAGCGCGTGCGGCGAGTTTGAAGAAACTCATCCTTGCGGAACGGCAGATGGGCTGGGACCTGCTCTTGAACGAACACCGTGTAATACGTCGTGGCAGCGACAGCATTGCCCTTGTGGGCGTGGAGAACGACGGCGTGCCCCCGTTTCCCGCGTTGGCCGACTTGCCGCGTGCCATGCAGGGACTGCCCGACAGTATTTATACCGTGCTGATGAGCCACGACCCTACGCACTGGCGACGCAAGGTGTTGCCCGATACGAAGATACAGCTCACGCTCTCGGGTCACACGCATGCCATGCAGTTGAAGTTCGGTAGGTTCTCGCCGTCCAAGTGGGCTTACCCCGAATGGGGCGGCTTGTACAGGGAGGGTGAAAGACTGCTCTTTGTAAGTACCGGCAGCGGCAGCAACGTGCCTTTCCGCTTCGGGGCTTGGCCGGAGATTGACGTGCTGACGCTGCGGCGGTCGGCGTCGAAGTGAAGTGTTAAGTTACTATAAAGAAACGCCGCATCCCACGATGTAAGCCGATTTTTTCTTAATCTTGCACTACCTAATCGGGCTTGATAGGGAAGTGCGAAAGGTAAAACGGAAAACAAAGCATGAAGTTATACCACAAATGGTTGTTGTATAGGAACACGTGGCTGTACACCTACACGCGCTGGGGCGTGAATGTAGTGTCCGGCTTTACTTACTTGGCCTCCTTCCTGCTTATATTGGGGTTGGTGTACGAGTATGGCTTCGATATATCCGACTACGAAATATCACGCATACACAGCCTGTACCACGCCGTGTGGGTGCTCTTCTTGGTGAACGTGTCGCTGCAAATCGTGCTGCGCTTCCGCACTACACTGAAGTCATACAGCAAGTTCGCGTGGGTACTGAACCTGTTGCTGTATCTGTCGTTAGTGCCGGTGGTCTTCATGCGTCCCGATGAAGAAGGGGTGATACAGACGGTGTGGGATTTCTTGCAAGGCGACGCTTACAGGTTGGTGCTGCTGCTGCTGCTCTCGCTGTTGAACCTCTCCTCGGGCTTGGTGCGGCTGCTTGGAAGGCACACGAACCCGTCGCTCATCTTGGCCATCAGCTTCTTGGTATTCATCATTATAGGTACCGGCTTGCTGATGCTGCCGCGCTGCACGGTGGATGGCATCTCTTGGGTGGACTCCTTTTTTCTCTCCACGAGCGCCGTTTGCGTGACGGGCTTGTCGCCGGTAGACGTGTCGACTACCTTCACGCCCGCAGGCTTGGCGGTGATTATCGTGTTGGTGCAGATAGGGGGCCTTGGCGTGATGACGCTGACGAGCTTCTTCGCGCTCTTCTTCATGGGCAACACGTCGGTGTACAACCAGTTGGTGATACGCGACATGGTAAGCTCGGACTCGCTCAACTCGCTGCTCTCCACATTGGTCTACATCTTGTTCTTCACATTAGCCATAGAGGGCGTGGGCATGCTGGCCATCTGGAGCGATATACACGGCACCATGGGCATGAACTTGCACGAGGAGTTGGCGTTCTCGGCTTTCCATTCCATCTCGGCTTTCTGCAACTCGGGCTTCTCTTATCTATCCGGCGGATTGGGTAACCCGTTGGTGATGTCGGGCCACAATCCCTTCCTTATTTATATATCGCTCTTGGTGATATTGGGCGGCATCGGCTTCCCCATCTTGGTGAACTTCAAGGACACGCTGCTCTATCATGTAAAGCGGCTGTGGCGCTTCTTGCGCACATGGCAACGGGACGGCAGGCAGTTCTATCACCTCTATAACCTGAATACGCGCATCGTGTTGCTATTCACTTGCGGGCTGCTGGCATTGGGCACCATAGGCATCGCGGTATTGGAGTGGAACAACGCCTTCAACGAGATGCCTGTACTGGACAAGCTGACGCACTCGTTCTTCAATGCGGTGGTGCCGCGCACGGCGGGCTTCTCTACGGTGGACTTGACCACATTCGGCGTGCAGACGCTCTTGATTTACCTCTTCTTGATGTGGATAGGCGGCAGTGCGCAATCTACCGCCGGCGGTATCAAGGTGAATGCCTTCGCGGTGGTGCTCTTCAATTTGGGGGCGGTGTTGCGCGGGTCGGACAGGGTGGAGGTGTTCGGGCGCGAGCTTTCCCCTGATTCCATACGGCGTGCCAACGTCACGGTGCTGCTCTCATTGGGCGTACTGCTCGTGTCGGTCTTTATCGTCAGCTCGTTGGAGCCGAAGCTGTCGCTCTTGGCGGTGGTGTTCGAGTGCGTGTCGGCCTTGAGCACGGTGGGTTCAAGCTTGGGGGCTACGCCGCTGCTTGGCGACGGCAGCAAGCTGTTGCTCATCGTGCTGATGTTCGTGGGACGTGTGGGCCTTATGACGTTGATGTTAGGCATTATCAGGCAGAAGAAGCACACGAAGTACCGCTATCCAAGTGGACAAATCATTATCAATTAAGGTAACATGAAATACATCATTATCGGTTTAGGAAATTACGGGCATGTATTGGCCGAGGAGTTCTCGGTGTTGGGGCATGAGGTCATCGGGGTGGACTCGAACGCCGGCCGTGTGGACAACTTGAAGGAGAAGATAGCCGCCGCGTTCGTGCTCGACGCTACGGACGCGCAGTCGCTCTCGGTGTTGCCGCTTCAGAGCGTGGACGCGGTGATAGTGGCCATCGGCGCCAACTTCGGCGCGTCTGTCAGGGTGGTGGCGCTCCTGAAGAAGTGGAAGGTGAAACACATCTATGCCCGCTCTTACGACGACGTGCACCGCTCTGTATTGGAGGCTTTCGGCTTGGACCGCATCTTGACGCCCGAGGAGGATGCCGCCCGCGGATTGGTGCGCATGATTGAGTTCGGCCGCAACATCGAGGTGTTCAAGGTGGATGCCGATTACTATGTCATCAAGTTCCCCGTTCCCAAGAAGCTCGTGGGCTACTATGTGAACGAGCTGCATTTGGAAAAGGAGTTCGGCTTGAAGATGTTGGCCTTGAAGCGGGGCACCACGTTGAAGAACGCGGTGGGCATCTCTTTTACGGAATACAACGTGAAGAACGAGTTCATAGAGAACGAACAGGTGCAGGCCGACGACCGCTTGGTGTGCTACGGGCGGTATAGCGACTTCCGCAAATTCTGGAAAGCGTTGTAAGGTGAAAGGGGCGTTTGCGTAACATTGGTTAAGCAATAATGGCCGTTTGTTTTATCTAATGTTAAAAGCGCGTTGGGTATTTAAACTTAATGACGGTTCTATAGTCATAAAGGTGTTGCAACAAGAAAGAGATAGTATTTATCAATAGTGTTACTTTAAAAACAAAAGAAGGTATGATTAAGAATTTGACAATGTCATTGATGGCTCTCTTCCTGATGGGTGGAGTTGCCATGGCACAGGATGGTCCGCGTGGCGGACAAGCCCCCGACCCCGCTGAGATGGCTCAGAAGATGACCGAGAAGATGGTCCAGAAGTATGGTTTGGACGAGACCCAACAGGCCAGCCTGTTGGAGGTAAACCAAGCATGGGTAGAGAAGATGGCTCAGATACGTCCCCAGCGTCCCGAAGGCCAAGGTGCCCCCGAGGAGATGACCGAAGAGCAACGTGAAGAGATGAAAGCTGCACGTGAGGCTCAGATGGAAGAGATGAAGACGGCCCGCGAGGCTTACGAGGAACAGATCAAAGGTATCTTGACCGACGAGCAGTTTGAGGCTTATCAGAAGGACCAGCAGAACCGCAAAGGCGGCAAGGGTGGCAGACGCGGCCCCGGCGGCCCTCAAGGTGGTCCGATGGGTGGTCCGATGGGTGGTCCCGGTGAAGGTCCTCAAGGTGGCCCGATGGGTGGTCCTGACGGCGGCGATCCCGACGGTAACATGTAATCTTTCCGCATAGGATAATAAAACGAAGGGGCTTCATCCCAAGCAAGGCTTGCTTTTTGAAGGCGGGCGGTTGCGTAAGGGATGGGGCCTCTTTGTTCTTTTCGGGCGTTTCCCTTGTATTATTCGGGGGCTTTTCGTTTCTTTGTTCTCGATTTAAACGTAAAATGATGAATAGGATTGTTTATATAGGAGCTTGTGTGGGCACCATGGCGTTGCTGGCGTTCTCTTCTTGTGCCGGCCGGGGAAACAAGAACGGTATCCAAATGGTGGAGAGGACGGATGACGACGAGGAGCCGGCCTTGCAGCAGATGGAGCCTTCGGAGGCGCGTGACGAGATTACGTTCAGGGGTCAGAAGTTCATCTCATCGGTAGTGCGCGTGCCCGA
The DNA here is from genome assembly GCA_021204885.1 of Prevotellaceae bacterium. Next base: position 1,156 of record JAJPYP010000217.1, on the reverse strand, counting down.
CGAGAGCCTGCCTTCCGTGCAGAACGGACAGGGGGAACGGTTTAAGGACAACCGCATCACGGTGGACATTATGTGTGGGGGCAGGCAGGTGTTGCGCCGTGTCTTCACCAAGCAGGACTTCGCTCCTTACGTGGAGCCGGCCTTCTTGGAGCACTCCATCTTGGAGGGGTTGGTGTATGACGCTTCGGCTCAGGGACTCTCTTATTTGGCCAGTGTGGGGTATCCGCAGACCGATTTATATACGTTGCTGCGCCTGACGGTATCGGCCGACGGCAAGTATTCCATTGAGAAGACGGAGTTGGTGGAGGAGTATTGAGCTTCAATTCTCCAAATCGACCACGGTGATGCCCGCACCGCCGAACTGCACGTGCTCGTCGGCGAAGTGGCGCACGCCGGGCAACGTCTCCAAGTATTGGCGGATGAGCGTGCGCAAGATGCCCGAGCCTGTGCCGTGCAGGATGCGTACGCGCGACACGCCCACCAAGATGGCGTCGTCCATGAAGTAGGTGATGGCTTGCAGGGCTTCGTCGCCCCGCATGCCGCGCACGTCGATGTCTTGCTTGAATTGCAGTTTCTTTTGGTAAAGGTCTTCACGTGTCTGGCTGCCGAGGATGCTCTTCTGATTGCGTGTGGCGGTGCTTTGCGCGGTTTGTGCCGTGCGTTCCAACCGTTCCAACGGCACGGTGGTCTTGAGGTTGCCGAAGGCTACCACGGCGCTCTTGCCGCTTAATTCCAATACTTCGCCTATGGGTGTCTGCCCCTTTATCTTGACGGTGGCACCTACGGAGATGGGTAGTGGCGCGGGTTGCTTGCGCTTCTCTTCTTCGGCTTTCTTGGCCGCGCCGCCGGCTTTCTTGTCGCGCCGTCGGTCTTGACGCGCTTGCAATCGCTCCATCTTGCGGGCTATCTTCTGCGCCTCTTCTTCTTGCGCTTTCTCCTTGTCGCTCACACCCGTGATGGCATCGCGGAAGTCGGCGAGTTCCTGCCTTACCTGCTTGGTGCGCTCCCTTTCGGCTTGTGCCTCCTTGATGGTGCGGATGGTGTGCTCGATGCGCGTGTTGGCCTCTTGTACCAACGTGCCTGCTTCCTCTTTGGCTCGGCGTAGTATCTCCTTGCGGGAGCTTTGCAAGGTCTCCATCTCCTCGCGGTAACGGGT
>JAJPYP010000273.1 GCA_021204885.1 Prevotellaceae bacterium | reverse complement strand
GTGGGGCAGATAGACCTGACCGCCTTGAACCAATCCACGCGCCCCAAGAAGAAGTCGAAAGAGGAGAAACGTAAAGAGCGTGAAAAGAAAGAGAAGGTGCGTCAAGACCAGAAGAAGCAGATGAAAGAGGCCATCATCAAGGAGATTCGCGGTGACGAGAGCAAGCCCGCCCACGATGCCAAGGCCGACCCCAACAAGAAGAAGCGTGTCCGCATCAATAAAGAGAAGGTAGACATCAACAACATAAGCGGCTACCAACGCGGTAGCGGCGAACGTTCCAAAAGCAATGGTGGCGGCGGTAGCGGCAGCAGCCAGCAAAGTGCCGCTGTGGCCGGCAAGAACCATGGCAAGGACCGTTTCAAGAAGCCTGTCATCAAGCAGGAGGTCAACGAAGAAGATGTGGCCAAGCAGGTAAAAGAGACCCTTGCCCGCCTCACCTCCAAGAGCAAGAGCAAAGGCGCCAAGTACCGCAAGGAAAAACGCGACCTCTTCTCCAACCGCCTGCAAGAGATGGAGAACCAAGAGATGGAAGAGAGCAAGATACTGAAGCTGACGGAATTCGTCACCGCCAACGAGCTGGCCAGCATGATGGACATCTCCGTTACCCAAGTCATCGCCACCTGTATGAGCATCGGCATCATGGTCTCCATCAACCAACGGCTCGATGCCGAGACCATCAACCTTGTGGCCGAAGAGTTCGGGTTCAAGACCGAATACATCAGTGCCGACGTGGCGCAAGCCGTCAAAGAGGAGGCCGATGCCGAAGAGGACCTGCAACCCCGCGCCCCGATTGTCACCGTCATGGGCCATGTAGACCATGGCAAGACCTCGCTGCTCGACTACATCCGCAAGTCAAACGTCATTGCGGGCGAGGCCGGCGGCATTACCCAGCACATCGGCGCTTACCACGTCAAGTTGGAAGACGGCCGGCACATCACCTTCCTCGATACGCCCGGTCATGAAGCCTTCACGGCCATGCGTGCCCGTGGCGCCAAGGTGACGGATATCGCCATCATCATCGTGGCCGCCGACGACCATGTGATGCCCCAAACCAAGGAGGCCATCAACCATGCCACCGCAGCCGGCGTTCCCATTGTATTCGCCATCAACAAAATAGACAAGCCGGCGGCCAATCCCGACAAGATTAAGGAAGAGCTGGCGGCCATGAACTTCCTTGTAGAAGAGTGGGGCGGAAAATACCAGTCGCAAGACATATCGGCCAAGAAGGGCATGGGCGTTCCCGAATTGATGGAGAAAGTGTTGCTCGAAGCCGAGATGCTGGAACTCAAAGCCAATCCCAACCGGCGTGCCACCGGTTCTGTCATCGAGTCGTCTTTGGACAAAGGCCGTGGCTACGTGGCTACGGTACTCGTTTCCAACGGCACATTGAAAATGGGCGACATTGTCTTGGCCGGTACCCATTACGGCCGTGTGAAGGCCATGTTCAACGAGCGCAACCAACGCATGAAAGAGGCCGGTCCCGCCGAACCGGCACTCATCTTGGGCTTGAACGGCGCACCCGCCGCAGGCGACACGTTCCACGTCATCGAGACCGAACAAGAGGCGCGTGAGATTGCCAGCCGCCGCGAGCAGCTGCAACGCGAGCAGGGACTGCGCACCCAGAAGATGCTCACCTTGGACGAAGTGGGCCGCCGCCTCGCATTGGGCGATTTCCACGAGTTGAACGTCATCGTCAAGGGCGATGTGGACGGTTCCGTAGAGGCGTTGAGCGACTCGCTCATCAAGCTCTCCACCGAGCTGATACAGGTGAACGTCATCCACAAGGGCGTAGGCCAGATATCCGAATCGGATGTATCCTTGGCAGCCGCCTCCAACGCCATCATCGTGGGCTTCCAAGTGCGTCCCTCCAATCCAGCCGCCCGCTTGGCCGAACAAGACGGAGTGGACATCCGCAAGTACTCCGTCATCTACGATGCCATCGAAGAGGTGAAGGCCGCCATGGAAGGCATGCTTGCCCCCACCGTAAAGGAACAGGTAACGGCCACCATCGAGGTACGCGAAGTCTTCAACATCAGCAAAGTGGGCATCGTGGCAGGTGCTATGGTAAAGACCGGCAAGGTAAAGCGCACCGACAAGGCACGGCTCGTGCGCGAAGGCATCGTGGTCTACACCGGCTCCATCAACGCCTTGAAGCGCTTCAAGGACGATGTGAAGGAGGTAGCCACCAACTTCGAGTGCGGCATCAGCCTGACCAACTGCAACGACATCAAGGTGGGCGATGTCATCGAGTCTTACGAAGAGGTGGAGGTAAAGCAGACGCTATAGCTTCACCTTCTTGCCCACGGCATCCGATTCATTGTGCATGCGGTCAAGCGCGGTCACCACATAGCGCCACTTCACTTTGCCCTTCTCGTAAGGCAACTTGAAATAGGGGTCACGGGTGAAGGCCACGATACGGGCGGGATTATCCAAGTTGACGCGCTCTTTCGCAGGGAAGCGGTAAATGACGAACATATCGGGACGGTCCATCTCTTCCTTGTATTTGGGAGCCGTCCAGAAGAGGAAATAACCGCCGTCGGTCCAAAGCGCCTTGAGCTTGCGCACCTTGCCGGGAGCCTTGTTGTCCATGAACTCGAAGACAGGGGGCAAGGCGGGATATTTGTAGTACTCGCCAATCAACGCATCGCGATAGCGGCCCACGTTCTCCACCACCGCGCCGGCATACCATTGGCAACTGCCGCCGATGGTCTGGTAAGAGCGCTGCAACGCCATCTTGCGCGGCAGTTGGTTGATGGAGGGATTCTGCGGGTCGGCGTTCTGTACCGTGTTGGTCACCGACTGCCCGATAAAGAGCGGACGGTTCTCGCTGTTCTTGGCCCACCACTCCACCAAGGTGGCGTAATCGGCGGCGGGATGGCCTATCTGCCAATAGATTTGAGGCATATTGTAATCTACCCATCCCTTGCGCAACCACAGCAGCACATCGGCATAGAGGTCGTCATAGTTCTGCAACCCGTTGGTCTGACTGCCCAACGGGTCACGCGAAGCGTTGCGGTAGATGCCGAAGGGACTGATGCCGAACTTCACCCACGGCTTCAGGGCACGTATGGTCTCATGGATACGCTCGATAAGCAAGTTCACGTTGTTCCGCCGCCAGTCGGCCCGGCTTTTGAAGCCGGCGGCCTTGCCGTAACGTGCGAAGGAAGCGTCGTCGGGGAACTCCTTGCCTGCAATGGGATAGGGATAGAAGTAGTCGTCCATGTGGATGGCATCCACGTCGTAGCGCGACACGATGTCGGTTATGACCTTGCAGATGTAATCGCGGCTCTCGGGCAGGGCGGGGTCGAAATAGAGCTGGTCGCCGTAGGTGACGAACCACTCCGGATGGGAATAATAGACATGCTCCGGGGCCAACTCGCTTTTCAACGTGGTCTTCACCCGGTAGGGGTTTATCCAAGCATGGAACTCCATGCCCCGCTTGTGGCACTCCTCGATCATGAACTGCATGGGGTCCCAGAAGGGCCAAGGACGCTGCCCCTGCACGCCGGTCAAGAAGCGGCTGAAAGGCTCATACTTCGAGTCATAGAGCGCGTCCGCCTCGGGCCGCACTTGGAAAATGATGGCGTTGAAACCTGCCGCATGTAAGGAGTTGAGCTGGTCAATCAACAGTTGCCGCACCTGTTCGCCCGGCAATCCTTTGAACTGGCCGTTGACAACCTGTATCCATGCCCCGCGGAACTCCCGCTTGGGATAACGGGCCGAGGTATCGGCGGTCTGCGCCTGCACGTTCCATGCACCCAAAGAGAGCATGACGCACACCGACAGTAGAAGCTTTCTTACATCCATACTATTATCATTGTTATGCCCCGCCATAAAGGAAGAGTCCCTTCAACCCGGCGGGTCCCGTTCGTTGATGCGCCAAAGTTACATAAAAAAACAAGGCGAAAGGAGTAGCGGACCGTTTTTTGTTCCACAACCCTCCTGAAAGCGGAAAGATAAGTAACCCCACAAAGGGGAAGCGAAAGAATAAATCACTAACTTTGCACCCCGGTTCAACGAAGGCACTTCAATAAACGGCAAGCCCATGGCAGAACAGACATCCATCCTCGTGAAAGGCGCCCGCGTCAACAACTTGAAGAACATTGACGTGGAGATACCGCGTAACCGGTTCGTCGTCATTACGGGACTCTCCGGTTCGGGGAAGTCCTCCTTGGCGTTCGACACGCTCTATGCCGAAGGCCAACGCCGCTACGTGGAGAGCCTGAGCAGCTATGCCCGCCAGTTCTTGGGCCGCATGAGCAAGCCCGAGTGCGACTTCATCAAAGGCATTCCCCCCGCCATCGCCATCGAGCAGAAGGTGAGCAGCCGCAATCCCCGTTCCACCGTGGGCACTTCCACGGAGATATACGAATACCTGCGTTTGCTCTATGCCCGCGTGGGCCACACGTTCAGCCCCGTGAGCGGACAAGAGGTGAAAAAGCACTCCATCGAAGACATCGTGAACTGCATGCTCCAGCAACCCGAAGGCACCCGTTACACCGTGCTTGCCCCCTTGCAGCTGCGCGAGGGACGCACGTTGGAACAACAGTTGGAAGTGTCGATGAAAGAGGGCTTCAACCGTTTGGAAGTAGACGGCCGCATCGTGCGCATCGACGCTTACAAGCCCCGAAAAGGCGACACCCCCTACTTATTGATAGACCGCATGGCCGTATCCAAGGAGCAAGACGCCATCAGCCGCCTTGCCGACTCCGCCGAAACGGCCATGTACGAAGGGAACGGCGCCTGCCTGTTGCGCTTCTATGCCGAAGACGGCAGCACGAGCATTCACCGTTTCAGCACCAAGTTCGAGGCCGACGGCATCACCTTTGAAGAGCCCACCGACCAGATGTTCTCCTTCAACTCCCCCATCGGCGCCTGCCCTCAGTGCGAAGGCTTCGGCCGCGTGGTGGGCATCGACGAGCACTTGGTCATACCCAACCGCTCGCTCTCGGTGTACGACGGAGCCGTGGTGTGCTGGCGTGGCGACAAGATGGGCGAATGGCGCGAAAGGGTCATTCACGGTGCCGCCAAAGCCGGCTTCCCCATCTTTGCCCCTTACTACCTGTTGACCGACGAGCAGCGGCGCATGCTGTGGGAGGGATGCGGCGAGTTCCACGGCATCAACGACTTCTTCAAGATGGTGCAAGAGAACCTCTACAAGATACAATACCGCGTCATGCTGGCACGATACCGCGGCAAGACGCTCTGCCCCAAATGCCACGGCACACGGTTGAAGCCCGAAGCGGGTTACGTCCGTGTGGGCGGGCGCAACATCTCCCAATTAGTCGACTTGCCCATCACCAAGCTGCAAGCCTTCTTCGACCAACTGGTCTTGAACGAGCACGATGCCGCCGTAGCCGCACGCATCTTGACGGAGATACGCAACCGCCTGGGCTTCCTTGTCGACGTGGGCTTGGGCTACCTCACGCTGAACCGCTTGAGCAACTCCCTTTCAGGCGGCGAAAGCCAGCGCATCAACCTTGCCACCTCGCTTGGCAGCAGTTTGGTGGGCAGCCTCTACATACTCGACGAGCCCAGCATCGGGCTGCACAGCCGCGACACGGGCCGGCTCATCGGCGTGCTGCGCAAGTTGCAACACTTGGGCAACACGGTAGTGGTGGTGGAACACGACGAGGAGATTATCCGCGCGGCCGACTACATCATCGACATTGGCCCCAAGGCCGGACGCTTGGGCGGAGAGATTGTCTACCAAGGCGACATGAAGGACTTGCAGCCGGGCAGCGGCAGCTACACCGTGCGCTATCTCTTGGGCGAAGAGACCATCCCCGTGCCCAAAAGCCGCCGCAAGTGGAACCACTACATCGAGCTGAAAGGGGCGCGAGAGAACAACTTGAAAGGCATCGACGTGCGCTTTCCGCTGAACGTGATGACGGTGGTCACGGGCGTGTCGGGCTCGGGCAAGTCGACCTTGGTGCGCGACATACTGTACCGCGCCTTGAAGCGCGAGCTCGACGAGTGTTCGGAACGGCCGGGCGAGTTCATCGCCTTGGGCGGCGACATAGGGAGCTTGTACAATGTGGAGTTCGTAGACCAGAACCCCATAGGCAAGTCGACGCGCAGCAACCCCGTGACCTACTTGAAGGCTTACGAGGAGGTACGCAAGCTGTGGGCCGACCAGCCGCTCTCCAAACAGATGGGCTACACGTCGGGCTACTTCAGCTTCAACAGCGAAGGCGGGCGTTGCGAGGCGTGCAAAGGCGAGGGCACCATCACGGTGGAGATGCAGTTCATGGCCGACTTGAAGCTGACGTGCGAGGCTTGTCACGGCAAGCGCTTCAAGCCCGACACGTTGGAGGTGAAGTTCCACGGCGTGAACATCTACGACGTGTTGGAGATGACCGTAGACCAAGCCATCGAGTTCTTCGACAAGTACGGTCAGCCGAAAATCGCCAAGAAGCTGCTGCCCTTGCAAGACGTGGGGCTTGGCTACATCAAGTTGGGACAGTCTTCGTCTACCCTCTCCGGGGGCGAGAACCAACGGGTGAAGCTTGCCTACTACTTGGGCATGGAGAAGGTGGAGCCCACGCTCTTCATCTTCGACGAACCCACCACGGGACTGCACTTCCACGACATACGCAAGCTACTCGAGGCTTTCGACGCCTTGCTGCTGCGGGGACACTCCATCCTCGTGATAGAGCACAACTTGGAGATAGTGAAGTGTGCCGACTACGTAATCGACTTGGGGCCTGAAGGGGGAGATAAAGGGGGCATGGTGGTGGCCGCGGGCACGCCCGAAGAGGTGGCCCGATGCACGGAAGGCTACACGGGAAGGTATTTGAAGGAGAAGTTGGAGGCAGACGGTAAATAACGGGTAGTACAGTATATATCGTATATCAGCATATCGTATATCAGCATATCGTATATCAGCATATCGTATGTCAGCATATCAACATATCATATATCATATATCATATATCATATATCAGCATACATTATACAGCATACATAGAATATCTTACTTTATAAACACGGAAAGCATGGACAATAAAGAACAAACAACGACAAGAAAGCACACGCTGAAGGAATGGATTATCGCCGTGCGCCCTTGGTCGTTCCCGGCCTCGACCATGCCGGTCATCGTAACGGTAGCCTACCTTTACTGGACGCACCACGACATCAACTGGGTGAACGGCGTGTGGGCGTTGCTGAACATCATTCTCTTCCACGCCGCCGGCAACACACGCAGCGACTACTTCGACTTCAAGACGGGGGTGGACGCCAAAGATACTTACGGCTTCAAGATATTGACCGACGGCGTGTTCACGCCCCGGCAGATAATCCGCCTCTCCTTGGGACTGCTTGTGGTGGCCGTTGTCGCCGGCATCGGCTTGTGGGCCCGCACCGGCATCGTCACCCTCTACATAGGCGCTTTGGGCTTCCTCTCGGTGCTGTGCTATCCGCCGTTGAAGTACCGCGCTTGGGGCGATGTGGTCATCTTCATCGTCTACGCCCTGCTGCCCATCGTGGGCACTTGCTACGTGGCCACGGGCGCGGTCCACTGGAGCGTGCTGTGGCTTGCCCTGCCCGTGGGACTGATTACGGTGGCCATACTGCACGCCAACAACACGCGCGACATACGCACCGACAGGCGCGCCTCGATACGCACCATCGCCATGAACATCGGCACCCATGGCGCCATGTACCTGTACTGTGCGGAAGTGCTCCTGCCTTTCCTTTGGACAGCCGCCTGCATCGTGGCGGGCGTCTTCCCCCTATGGACGCTGCTCGTCTTGGTGGCGCTTGTCCCCGCCGCGGGCAACGTGCGCGCCGTGCTGCAACTTGCCCGTGCAGGGGAACAGGCCATCGCCCGCTTGGACGAGCACACCGCGCAGCTGCAACTGCAGTTCAGCCTGCTCATGACTTGCTCGTTTATCTTGGCGGCGCTTGTGTGACAACGGCATGAAACGCCTGCTCCTTGCCCTGCTTGCCGCCTTGGTGCTGTGGACGGTGATGTTCTCGCCCCCGACGGCGCCGCATGTCAACTTCTGGGTGATGATGACGGCATCGGCCGCCGTGCTGTTGCTCGTGGCTTCGTCGGCCCGTCCCCGCTGGTGGCACGGGGTGAAGTGGCACTGTTCCGACGTACTTTTAGGCACCGCCTTGGCCGCATTGCTTTGGGGCGTGTTTTGGGCAGGCGACAAGGTGGCGGCGCTGCTGTTCCACTTCGCCCGCCCGCAAGTGGACCTGATATATACGGTAAAGCAGGGGGAACCGCCTTGGCTGCTGGCCTTGCTGCTGCTCTTTATCGTGGGGCCGGCCGAGGAGATATTTTGGCGCGGGTATGTGCAGCGCACGCTCTGCCGGCACTGGAATCCGAATGTCGGTTTTGCCGTCGCCACCGCGCTCTATGCCTTGGTGCATGTGGGTTCCTGCAACTTCATGTTGGTGATGGCCGCCTTGACAGCGGGCATGGTGTGGGGGCTTGTCTACCGCTTCTTCCCCACCCGACTTTCCGCCCTTATCATCTCGCACGCTTTGTGGGATGTGGCGGTGTTCATTGTCTTTCCGATATAAATGCAGGGGCTTCATTAATATATATAGGAGATGTGTCAAAACTCAAAAAAGACACACTTCGGAGGTCGTCAGACCGACCAAGCCTCCCTTGAGAACTTCGGAGGTCGTCAGACCGACCAAGCCTCCCCTATGAGGGGAGGTTTGGAGGGGTGGTTAAGCAATATATAAGCGGCAGCGCCGCTTTGGAGGGGTGGTCAAGCAAGGTCCCCGAAGGGGATGTGTCTTTTGACACAATCCCTTCCTCAGTTAAAAAGTTAA
>JAJPYP010000154.1 GCA_021204885.1 Prevotellaceae bacterium | reverse complement strand
AACCGGATGAGTAAAAGGAACCTGCTTTCAGGCAGAGAAAAAGAGCTTCACGACCTTGCCGAACGGTATGAGACCGCCAAGGAGGAGGACAAGTCCATCTATTTGGATGCCGAGGAGTATGCCGACTTGAGTGATTGGTATGCCACGCGCAACAACTTGCGCGACGCTTTCAAGGCGGTGGATGAAGGCTTGGCCCTGCACCCCGGCGACACCTCGCTGCTTGTGGAAAAGGCACGCCTGTTCCTTAACAGGGAGCAGATGGACGAGGCGCGTGAGACCGTCGAGTCGATTACCGAGCCCTATTTGCCCGAGGTGAGACTGCTGCAAGCGCAACTCTTGATATTGGAGGAGAAGGTGGATGAGGCCGAGGCGTTGATTGACGCCGTGATGGAGGAGGATGAGGATGAGTTTGCCAACCTTATAGACACGACCTATATCTTCATAGAGACCGGTTATCCTGAAAAGGCCCTGCCACGGCTGCAAGAGGCTGCGGGGAAATACCACAAGAAAGAAGCCTACATCGCCGCCGTGGCCGACTGCGCGTTTGCCTTGAAAGAGTATGTCAGAGCCTCTTTGGAGTATGAGAAGCTGCTCGACAAGAACCCCTACTCCGCCTCCTACTGGTTAGGATTGGGCGAATGCCGGTTCGGCGAGGGAGACTTCAACAAGGCCATCGACGCTTGCGATTATGCCTTGGTGGCGGAAGAGGACAACGGCCTTGCCTACGAGCTGAAAGCCGATGCCTATTATGAGTTGGGCAACTGGAACGCCGCCATAGAGAACTTCCAATTAGCCTACAAGTACCACACCATAACCCGCTCTTGCCTCTACATGTACAAGGCTTTGGAACGGATGGGGCAAAAGGATTGGAAAACGGCTTTGCGCTACTTCGAGGAGGCCATCGACCGCATGGACGACGACGATACCACCTCATACGCCTATCTTTATGCCTCGGCCGGTTTCTGCCTCTACAAGTTGGGGGACAAGAAGAGAGCCATCGCCTATTGCGAGCGGGGAAAGAAGTTGGAGAAAGAGACGCCGGAACCCTACATCGTGGAGGGACGCATCTACTTGGAAGAGGGTAACGGACAGGAAGCGATGAAACAGTGGGACCTCGCGCTCCAGAACCCGCCAAGGGACTACACATGGAACAAATTGGGCGAATGCTGTTTAGAATTGGGCGAATATAAATATGCCCGCTTGGCTTTTGAAGAGGTGCGTGAGATAAGTCCCCGCTATGCCCGCGTGAACGAGCGGTTGGCGGTAATCTGCCTCATCCAATTAGATATGGAGAACTTCCGGAGATACAACAAGGAGAGCGATAACCCCATCGGCGAAGCCGAGGCGCGGGAGTTTGAAAGGTTGTTGAAGACGGGCGAGAAAGACGGGGAGGAGATTTTGAAGACCTTGTTGAAGGACTATCTGTAACCTTTAGTAGAGGGCATGGGAATGGGAACGTCGGCGACACTTGTGGATTGGATTATGGCGCACTTGGACTACTGGTCGGTGACGCTCTTCATGACCATTGAAAGCTCTTTCATACCTTTCCCCTCGGAGGTCATCGTGCCGCCGGCGGCGTGGAAGTCTATGTCTGTAGAGGGAATGAACATCATCTGCGTGGTGCTTTTCGCCACCGTGGGTTCCAACATCGGCGCCTTGGTGAACTACTGGTTGGCCCGCCGGTTGGGACGGCCCATCATCTACCGCTTCGCCAATAGCCGTTTGGGGCATCTCTGCCTGTTGAGTGAGGAGAAGTTACGCCATGCCGAGGAGTACTTCCGCCGGCACGGGGCCGTTTCCACCTTCATAGGGCGGTTAGTACCTGCGGTGCGTCAGCTTATCAGCATCCCGGCGGGGTTGGCGGGCATGAAGATGGGGGCCTTTGTGCTCTACACCACCTTGGGCTCCGGGCTATGGAACACGATATTGGCCTTGATAGGCTACTTCATCTACCGCTTTACCGACTTGAAAAGCACGGCCGACGTTTCCAATCTTGCCACCAAGTACAGCCACGAGATAGGTTACGCCATCTTGGCCGTCATAGTGGTGGCTGCACTCGTCTGGCTCGGCAAGAAACGGATGAAACGGAAAGGAAAAGCTTGAGAAGCGCATCCAAGATTCACCATTTTCACTTATCTTTGTACGCCCTTTGAAAGGGGCATGAATAGATTACCAACTAACTAACGACAGATTACTATGGCAATGCATACTTGGTTCGAATGCAAGGTACGTTACGAGAAGACCATGGAGAATGGCATGAACAAGAAAGTGACGGAACCCTATTTGGTGGACGCGCTCAGTTTTACGGAAGCGGAAGCACGCATCCTCAAGGAGATTTCCCCGTTCATATCAGGCGAGTTTATCGTGGCCGACATCAAACGTGCCAATTACAGCGAGCTCTTCCCCTGCGAAGAGGAGGCGGCCGACCGCTGGTTCAAGTGCAAGCTGCTCTTCATCACGCTCGACGAGAAGAGCGGTGTGGAGAAGAGCACCTCCACGCTGGTATTGGTACAGGCCGCCGACCTGCGCGATGCCGTGGCCAAATTGGACGAGGGCATGAAGGGCACGATGGCCGATTACCAAATAGCCTCGGTCGTGGAGACGCCGATTATGGATGTCTATCCATACACGCCCGATACGGAAGAGGGGGCTTGAAAGGGGAACGCGCCCACCGGTAAATATAGGACTTTAAAGACAGGGTTATCATGATTGCAGAACGGCTTGAAGAGTTGGCGCGTGAGCTGCCTCAAGGTGTGCGGTTGGTGGCTGTATCCAAGTTCCACCCCGTAGAGGCCATTGAAGAGGCCTACCGTGCCGGACAGCGTGTGTTCGGCGAGAGCAAGGTGCAAGAGATGGATGCCAAGCATGCCCTTTTGCCCGAGGACATCGAGTGGCACTTCATAGGCCACCTGCAAACGAACAAGATAAAGTACATTGTCTCCTACGTGGCGCTCATCCACAGCATCGACTCCTACAAGTTGCTGGCCGAAGTAGACAAACAGGCGGCCAAGGCGGGGCGCAAGGTGAATTGCTTGTTGCAACTGCACGTGGCGCAAGAGGAGACCAAATTCGGCTTCACGCCCGACGAGCTACGCGAGATGTTGGCTGCCGGCACATGGCGGGAATTGCGGCATGTAAGCCTTTGCGGGTTGATGGGCATGGCCTCGAACACAGACGATACCGCGCAAGTGAGGCGCGAGTTCCGCCTGCTTAGCGACCTTTTCCGCGAGGTGAAAGCGAAGTGGTTTGCCACGGACGAGGATTTCAAGGAACTCTCCATGGGCATGTCGCACGACTATCCCGAAGCGCTTGCCGCCGGCAGCACGTTGGTGCGTATCGGCAGCAAGATATTCGGAGAGAGGGGTGGTCAAGCAATATAAGCGGCAGCGCCGCTTACGGTAAAACCGCTTACATCAGGTTGCTGGCCAACTCGCTCAAGTGGCTGCGCTCGCCTTTCACCAAATTGACGTGGGCGAAGAGGTTCTGTCCCCGCATGCGGTCAATCATGTAGACCAAGCCATTGGAATGGGTATCCAAGTAGGGTTGGTCAATCTGCTGGATATCGCCTGTGAAGACCATCTTCGTTCCTTCGCCGGCACGGGTGATGATGGTCTTTATCTCGTGGGGCGTGAGGTTCTGTGCCTCGTCGATGATGCAGTAGGTCTCGCCCAAGCTGCGTCCGCGGATGAATGCCAACGCCTCGATAACCAGTTGCTGGCTCTTCAACATGTCGTCCAAGCGCTTCACCTCGCTGGAGTTGGCGGCGAACTGACGCTTGATGACGTTCAGGTTGTCGAACAACGGTTGCATATAGGGAGACACCTTATCTTGGGCGTTGCCCGGCAAGAAGCCAAGGTCTTTGTTGGAGAGGGCCACGATGGGACGTGCCAACAAGATCTGCTTGTAGTCGGCCGCCTTGCCAAGCGCGGCGGCAAGCGCCAACAAGGTCTTGCCCGTACCGGCCTTTCCGGTCAAGGCCACCAACTTGATGTCGGGGTCGTTCAGCACTTCAAAGGCAAAGCTCTGCTCGGCATTACGTGGTTCTATGCCATAGTTCTTCGTCTTGTTCACCCGGCATACGGCATGCAGGAAGGGGTTGTAACGCGCCAACACGCTGTTGCGCTCGCTCTTCAGCACGAAGCACTCGTTGGGAATAAGTTCCTCCTTGAAAGCGAACTCGCCCACTTCCACGCCCTCTTTGTGTGAATAGATTTGGTCTATCACGGCGGGGTCTATCCCTTCGAATACCCGGTTGGCCCGCTCGAACACGTCGGTATCGTGTACCTTGTCATTGATATAGTCCTGACAGAGCAACCCGATGGAACGGGCTTTCATGCGCAAGTTCACATCCTTGGTCACCAAGATGGTCTTCATGCCGGGATGCTTCTCTTCCACCCACTCGGTCACCGAAAGGATGCGGTGGTCGGGGATGTGTTCGGGGAAAGAGTCGTGTACCTTGGGGGCGTTTACGGAACCGGCCACCACGAAAAGCTTGCCCATTCCCTGCCCTAACGGCGCACCCTTGGTAAACAGGTTGTCGTCGGTTATCAAATCGAGCTGGCGCACAAATTCACGGGCATTGAAATTGATTTGTTCGTTGCCCTTCTTGAACTTGTCGAGCTCCTCCAATACCACTATCGGAAGATAGATGTCGTTCTCCTGGAAGTTCTTCAAGCAGTTGTAGTCATGAAGAATCACGTTCGTGTCAATTACAAAATTCTTTTTAGCTCCCATATCTTTAATTTTTTAGTCGGTTCAGCTTTCAAACAAATTAAAATAGCTTCACTTGGCGCTCCGCCTTGTTTGCACTATCTTTGCTGCATATAAAGATAGGCATTTAGACGCGGAAATCTTTCTCCACGGCGTTAAATTATATAAAAGATGGACTATACGGACACTATAAAATACCTTTACGACAGTGCTCCCCTCTTCCAGCAAGTGGGTGGAGCCGCCTATAAAGAGGGGTTGGAGAACACCTATACGCTCGACGACCGTTTCGGCCATCCACACCGTGCTTTCCGCACCATCCACGTGGCGGGCACCAACGGTAAAGGCTCCTGCTCGCACACCTTGGCCGCCATCTTGCAGTCGGCCGGTTACCGCACGGGGCTATACACATCGCCCCACTTGGTGGATTTCCGCGAACGTATCCGTATCAACGGAGAGCCAGTACCCGAGGCATACGTGGTCTCCTTCGTGGAGCGTGAACGCGCCTTCTTCGAGCCGCTCCATCCCTCCTTCTTCGAGCTGACCACCGCCATGGCGTTCCGCTATTTCGCCGATGAGAAAGTAGACGTGGCCGTCATTGAGGTGGGCCTTGGCGGACGATTGGACTGCACGAACATCATCCGCCCCGACCTCTCGATCATCACGAACATCAGCTTGGACCATACGCAATTCTTGGGTAATACCTTGGCGCGGATTGCCGGGGAGAAGGCGGGCATCATCAAGCATGGGGTGCCTGTGGTCATCGGCGAGACCACGCCCGAGACGCGGCCGGTTTTCCAGCGGAAAGCGGAAGCGGTAGGGGCACCCATCTATTTTGCGGAAGAGAATGAGACGTCGGACTATCCCCACCTGACCGTGGAGCTGCAAGGCCTGTGCCAAAAGAAGAATACCCGTACCATCCTCACCGCCATTCCCCTGCTACAAGCGGCCGGATACCGTATAGACGAACACGACGTGCGCGAGGGCTTCGCCCACGTCTGCGAATTGACGGGGCTGATGGGACGCTGGCAGCAGCTGCGGCAACACCCCACGGTAACATGCGATACGGGACACAATGTGGGAGGCATCACCTATATTGCCCGACAGTTGCGCGAGCTATCCTGCCGACGCTTGCACATTGTCTTCGGCATGGCCGCCGACAAGGACATTTCCGCCGTATTGGCGTTGCTGCCCACGGAAGCCGACTACTACTTTACCCGCGCCAGCGTGAAACGCGCCTTGCCCGAAGCGCAGTTGCAACGACTTGCCTCCCCATTCGGTTTGCAGGGCGACTGTTATCCCGACGTGCCCGCCGCCGTTGCGGCGGCAATGAAAAAAAGCCTCCCCGAAGACTTCATCTTCGTGGGAGGCAGCAGTTTCGTTGTGGCCGACCTCTTAGCGCACCGCGATGCACTCGATCTCCACTAAGGCATCTTTAGGCAACGCCTTGACCGCCACGGCCGAGCGGGCGGGATAATCGCCCTCGAAGAAAGTGGCATACACCTTGTTCATGTCGGCAAAGAGCGACATGTCGGCCAAGAATACCGTGGTTTTCACTATACTTGCCATGCTTAGTCCGGCCTGGGACAAGATGGCTTTCACATTCTCCAATGATTGCCGTGCTTGGGCTTCCACCCCTTGGGGCATCACGCCGGTAGCCGCGTCGATGGGCAACTGTCCTGAAACGAACACCATGCCGCCCGCCTCTACAGCCTGGCTGTAAGGGCCTATGGCTCCCGGAGCTTTGGAACTACAAATAACCTGTTTCATCATACGTTCTTTTAGGGTTTTACAATCCTCATTTACAATACTTCTCTATACACTCGTCGGCGTTCTCGTCGCCAAGCTCCTTTGCCTTGGCAAAGTTGGCGCACGCCTCCTTGTTCTGTTTCATCTGCACTTGGCCTAATCCCATCAAGCGATAGGCCTCGCCATACTGCGGGTCAATCTGCAAAGCCTTCTTGAGTACCTCTATCGCCTCTTCGTTCCGTGCCACACGCAAGTTGATGACCGCCAATTCGGCATAATAGGTCAATTCCTCGGGACTCGCCTCGATGGCCGCTTCCATGTCGTCGAGCGCACGCTGGTATTGGCGCGACTGCAAGGCGGCCTGCGCACGGTAATAATAGAAGAGGTCGTTCACCCGTCCGCCCATCGCCTTGTCGTAGGCATCGTAATCCTTCATGGCCTCACGTGCCTTGCCGGCATTCATCAGCACCCTTGCACGCTCCAGCAGGTAGATGGCCGACTCTTCCGTGTAGGGTTGGTTCAAGCGGGCCACACAGCTGTCCATCAACGCCACGACCTCTTCGGCGGGTGCATCGAGCAGCTCCTTGGTGCGGGCGGTATTGAAATAGGTGGCTGCCGACGCGAGGATGGACCCGTTCACTTTCTCATAGCAGGCAAGCGCCCCGGCATAGTCTCCTTTGGCAAACTGAATATCTCCTTTCGTCTGCATATAGGCCGGCAACTCCTGTATGGAGATGGCTTGGTCTACCAATTCCAAGGCCTTGTCGTACGTCCAGTCCTTGTAGGGTTTGTCAGCAGAGGCGACCACGTAGCTGTAAACCAACTTGGCGCAACTGTAATAAACGTCGTCGTTATCCTTGGCCAAGGAGAATGCCTTGTCCATATCGGCCGATACCTTGTCCATCGACTCCTCTTCCATGGAGAGGTTCAGGTTGTAGGTGGCGCGCCGTACGTACCCTTCGGCACTGCCGGGATACTCCGCGATGAAATCGTCTAAATAGCCAGCATACCGTTCGGCGGAGACTTGTGTGGAAGACATGAGCAGGAAGACCAGCGCCTGTTCTTCGGTATCGGGCAACGCTTTCTTGATGCCGATACCCTCCAACGCACTGTCATTGTAAGAGAAGGCGCCGATGCCCTGGGCCATGGCGTAATTGGCATCCACCCCGTAGCAGATGGTGGCGGTATCCTTGCCCGACGACTTCTGCGTCAAGGCCAGCACCTCGCCCGCTTCGTTCATCAAGGGGCAGCTCACCATCTTGTCGGCCAACGACAGCTCGAGCGTATAGTAACTGTAACCGTCTGAAAAGCGGTCGGCCTCCTGCACCTTGCAAGGCGTGAAGGCACGCTCTTTCTGCGTGGAATAGGGCAACACGTATGCCTGCGAACCTGCCACGGCCGCCACGACAGCCGGTTGCAGGGCGGTCGCTTTCTTGCCCGTGATGCCCACGCGGAACTTCACCACGTCATACATGTCGTTGGCACCCAGAATGGTGAGTATGGGCATCTTGTCTCCTTCCGAGGTGATGACCACCGCACGCCTTGCCCCTTTCAAGAGGGAGTAATCGGAAAGGGCCACGCCGTCCTCGCTCACGAAAAAGCCGTTGCCGGTATTCAGTATCTTGTCGTTCGCATCGTATGTCACCACCGAAAAGACGGCGCGTTTGGCCTTCTCCACCCACTTGGGCGCTTGTTGTGCCACACTTCCCTGCGCTGCGCAAAGAAGAAGCATGAAAAAGAGAACTTTCCTCATATATGCTTTGTTCATATATACCTTATCTATATTGTCCTACTCTATTTATATACCTTGTTTATCTATACCTTATTTATATGTCCTCTCACCCCTCCTGCCGTTGCCGCACCGCCTCATAGAGCAGCACGCCCGCCGCGACGGAGACGTTGAGCGACTCGATGGTGCCCAAGAGGGGAATGCGCACCCGCTCGTCGCACAGCACCAAGTGCGCATGCGCGATGCCCGTATCCTCAGCGCCCAACACGAAGCAGACGGGCCCTGTATAGTCGGCCTTGGTGTACGCCACACTTCCCCTGCCCGTTGCCCCGACAATGCGGAAACCGCACGCCTTCAAGTGGCGCAATGTCGTGGAGAGGTTCTGTTCGCGGCAGACAGGCAACTTAAGCAACGCTCCTGCCGAGGTCTTTACCGCATCGGCATTCACCGAGACGCTGTTCTTGGCGGGCAAGATAATGGCATCCACCCCCGCGCACTCGCACGTACGGGCAATGGCACCGAAGTTGCGCACGTCGGTCACGCCGTCGAGCATCACGAAGACGGGCAGCTTTCCCGCCTCGAAGAGGGTAGGCACCAAGTCCTCCACCCGTTGGTAAGTGACGGCCGAGATAAACGCCACCACCCCTTGGTGGTTCTTGCGGGTAATGCGGTTGATGC
>JAJPYP010000088.1 GCA_021204885.1 Prevotellaceae bacterium | reverse complement strand
GTAAAGAAAGTCGTAATGGTTTAATGCCCTACTTGGGAACTGATGAAACCCAACAAGGTAACTACCAACTTATTTCTTCTGGCGATCAGGCTGGATTGGATAAGTATAACGGTCAATTGAATGCCGCTTCCACTCAAATAGCCGCCATTTGGGATAACCGTTGGCCCGCTGTTACTACTGCGGCTAACGCTATTCGGGCAACGGGATTAGTATCAGGAGAGGAAGATCAGGACCGAGCAAAGCAACTTATGGGTGAGGCCTGTTTTATCCGAGGAATGTTGATGTATGAATTGAGTATGTATTGGGGAGAAATCCCAATCATTGACATGAATCGTTCTGATTTGGGATATGGTCGTCAACCATTGAAAGATGTATGGGAATATATTATCAGTGACTTTACAACGGCAGCCTATAATCTTCCGGAGTCTTATAGCAGTGAATACCAACGTGCAACAAAGGGTGCTGGTTTAGCAATGTTGGGAAGATCTTTAATGTCAGCTCCTGAAGAGACTGGGTATCGCGATTTTTCAAGGGCAGATTCTTGTTTTAATGCAATCATCAACATGGGGCGTTATCAACTTTTACCTGATTTCGCGGACCTATGGAAATATGATATTACAAATACGGTGGAATCCATTTTTGAATTACAATTCAACAATACATGGCCTTATTGCAACTATTGGGAATTTGATTGCGGTTCGCGTGCCTGTGATTCATGGTTTGGACAGGGTTGTTATTTCTCAGGATACGATTTCTTGGTTCCTACTCCATTTTGCTATAAAACAGTTGATGAAGGTGGCTTATGGGAGGATGGTGATCTTCGTAAAGATGAATCACTTCGGTATGATTTCTCATACACTACACGTTTCCTTAAGGATGATGATGGTAATATAGTAGAATATCCCAATGATACGACCGTGACGCCGGATTTATCAAAGACTCAATGGACGGGAACGACAGATGAGTTGGATCCCCATATTAAAAAATATGAAGATTACCGTACCGATTATAATTCAGGCTTGAATATCAATAATATGTGGAATTCAGGAAAGAATCTGCCATATATTCGATATGCTGATGTATTGCTGCTACATGCAGAATGTTTGAATGAATTAGGCTCCACTTCCGAAGCTGTAAAAGTAGTTAATGATGAAATCCGTACCCGTGCTTGGGGAGGTACATTGCCTGATGATAAAAAATGGAGCTCGGGAATGGGACAAGAAGAATTTAGGGAACAGATTATGGATGAGCGAATGCGTGAACTTTGTTTTGAGGGGTGGCGGCATATAGACCTCATTCGTACAGGCATGTTCTATGATTTAGTGAAAGAACGTAATCGTTGGGCCAACGAATCAGGAACAATTCAACCATACCATATACATTATCCTATTCCCGATACTGAAATCAAGACGAATGATGATATGGATGAATCTGATCAAAACGAAGGTTATAATTAAAATGTGTTGATTTCCCATCTCATTTTATTAAGAGGGGCGATATACCTGTCTTGCTGACAGGTATATCTTCCTATCTTTTACCACAGAAACATTGATATGAAAATATCCTACCGTATTGAGGCTTATACATCAGCAGGAGAGTCCGTAGCTCGTTTCAGGATAACAAACAAATCTGGAGCTTATGTTGAATTTACGAATTGGGGAGCACGCTGGATTACTGCATCAATGCCCGATTCTCGTGGTCAAAAGGGTAATCTATTGATTGGGTATAATACGCTATCAGCCTATTTGGATGATCAATATTACACGGGAGCGACTGTGGGAAGATTTGCAAACAGAATCTCCAACGCTTCTTTCACGATTGATGGCAAAAGATATCAATTAGAGTGTAATGATGGCAAGCATTCCAATCACGGTGGTTTTACGGGTTTTCATAGCAGATTATGGCAATGGGAACATTTATCCGATGGAATCCGATTCTGTTTGAAATCTCCAGATGGTGATGGAGGCTATCCGGGAAATATTGAGGTTATCGTAGATTATCGTTTGAATGAATATAATGAACTCTTGGTCCGTCATTTTGCAAAAACGGACCGGCCGACGTATCTAAATATGACCAATCATGCCTATTTTAATTTAAGTGCTACTGGAGAGAAGATTATAGACCATTGGTTGCAGATACCATCGACACATATTTTAAATACAACACCAGAGTTTATACCTACAGAAGAGATTGTAGAAGTAACGAATACTCCTTTTGATTTCACTCATCTTAAACAGATTGGAAGAGATCTCTATGAGATTAACCCACAATTAGTTTGGAATAAGGGATACAACCATTACTATATACTAAAAGAAGAGAACTCTTCGGAAATGGTGTTGGCGGCTTCATTATATGAAGCTAAAACTGGTCGGTACCTGACGGTCAGAACCGACCTGCCCGGGGTTTTACTATATACAGCCGGATACTATGAGAGGCCTGATACAGCCGTATGTTTAGAGACCCAGTTTTATCCGGATACCCCCTCACATTCATCGTTTCCTTCTTGTCTTATAGAAGCAGGGGAGGTCTACGAGCATTATACAGTTTACAGTTTTTACGTTTGAATGAATGACATTAAATAACCATGAAAGATTGGAAAAGGACATTAGGCTTGATTACTTTTTTATGCTGTATCTGCGTTGTGCATGCACAGGAATACTATTTGCATAGTAATGGCTCACAAACGATTTGGAAATTAAAGCCACAAGAAGAGGCTTGTCAGGATATAAAGACAATTTGTGATAGGAATTACGATGCTTCAGGATGGGTGGATGCGGTTGTCCCTGGTACCGCATTTAATTCATATGTAGTGGCAGGTTTAGAAAGTGATCCGGATTTTGGAGATAATATATACCGTGTTGACCGGAAAAAATATGATAGAAGTTTCTGGTATCGTGCGGTTTTTAATATTCCATGTGATTATTTCCGTGATTTTGTTTGGTTGAATTTCAATGGCATCAATCGTTCTGCTGATATTTATTTGAATGGAACTCTGTTAGGGCACTTAGATGGCTTTATGCATCGTGGGCGTTTCAATATAACGGATATCATTGAACATGACAAAGAAAATGTGTTACTTCTTCTTGTGCATATACCTGAAACGCCATTGGCAAATCAAGGTAGCCCTGCCTATTTGTCAAGTGGAGGATGGGACTGGATGCCTTATGTCCCAGGGCTGAATAGTGGCATTACAGATAAGGTATTCCTTTCTAATAGTGGAAAAGTGACATTGGTAGATCCATGGGTGCGGACTGATTTGCCGACACGTGCACGTGCCGATTTGAAAATCATGCTTAATCTTCAAAACCATTCCTCTTCAAATGAAATAGTTGTGGTACGCGGTACGATTATGCCCGGTAATGTCATCTTCGAAAAAGAGATTGATTTGTATGGCAACAGTACCGGGCAGCTACTATTTGACAAACGCTATTTCCCTCAACTCAGCATTAACCAACCCCGTTTGTGGTGGCCTAATGGTTACGGAGAACCTAATCTTTATACTTGCAAGTTTGATGTAGAAGTCGATGGTGAGATTTCAGAGAGCAGAACCATCTCTTTTGGCATAAGGAAATATACATATGACAGAATCGATAATACATTTCACATATATATAAATGGTGTTCCCATATTTGTAAAAGGAGCTAATTGGGGCATGTCTGAGTATATGCTCCGTTGTCATGGAGCAGAATATGATACCAAAGTCCGGTTGCATAAAGAAATGAATCTTAATATGATTCGTAATTGGCTTGGCTCAGTTACTGATGACGAGTTTTATGATGCATGTGATAAATATGGCATCATGATATGGGATGATTTTTGGATTAACTCAAATCCGAATCTGCCTTATGACCTTCACGTATTTAATAATAATATGATTGAGAAGATAAAACGCTTTCGCAATCATCCCAGTATTGCTGTATGGTGTGGTGACAATGAGTCTAATCCTGAACCACCTTTGGAAGGTTGGATGTCTGAAAATATAAAGACATTCGATGGTGGAGACCGTTATTTCCAACCCAACTCACATGCACAAGGTTTGACCGGTAGTGGCCCTTGGGGCGCTTATGACCCCTATTTTTATTATATAAAATATCCAGATGGAATGGAGGGAGACCCGGCACGTGGTTGGGGATTCCGTACTGAAATAGGGACGGCAGTCGTCCCGACTTTTGAAAGCTTTAAAAAGTTTATGCCTGAAGAGTATTGGTGGCCTCGCAATGAGATGTGGAATAAGCATTTTTTCGGTGAAAGTGCTTTTAATGCAGCCCCAGACCGTTACGATGAGATGATTGCCAAAAGATATGGCACCCCCCCCAAGTATAGAAGCGTATTGTAAGAAAGCCCAGTTAATCAATATCGAGTCAAATAAAGCAATGTATGAAGGATGGTTGGACCACATGTGGGAAGATGCTTCGGGCATTATGACATGGATGGGGCAATCGGCTTATCCTTCTATGGTGTGGCAGACATATGACTACTATTATGATTTGACAGGAGCTTTTTGGGGCGTGAAATCGGCTTGTGAACCACTCCATGTATTTTGGAATCCAGTGACCGATGAGGTTAAAGTTGCCAACACCACCCGCCATGATGTTGATGGATTGATTGTCGAGGCACGTGTCTATAACATGGATGGAACCCTATCTGCTGCATATACCAAATCAACTTCAGTCTCTTCACCAAGTAATTCCACCGTCAGCTGTTTCCTCATTGACTTTAACAAAGAACGTAAGAATCTCTCTTTAAACAGACTGGCTTACGCTTCCAGTACCACTTATGGAAGTCCTTCCAATGTAACTGATGGAAATGTTGACACACGTTGGGCTGCTATTAAGGCTGAGAATGAATGGATTTACGTGGATTTAGGTCGTGTGGAAACTATAGGAGGTGTTCGTCTGCATTGGGAAGCTTCTTATGGTAAAGGTTATAAAATCCAAGTATCCAATGACGCTGAAACTTGGCAGGAAGTTTATAAAACAGATGAGGGAATTGGTGGTATTGATGAAATAATCTTTCCGGAAGTGGATGCTCGTTATGTACGCATGTTAGGGACGGAATTGGGTTGGTGGTTTGGATACTCGTTGTGGAGTTTTGATGTTTTGGGAGGTACAGAACACAGTGAAGGCTTGGATAAAGTCCATTTCATTCGTTTGCAGTTAAAAGATAAAGACGGTAATGTCCTATTTGAGAATAACTATTGGAGAGGCAATAGTTATATGGATTATACCGCCCTGAATACGTTGCCGGATGTGGATTTGCAAGTATCTTCCAAATTGTTTCATCAAAACGGCTATGCAGAGATTAAGGCAGCCATTACAAATCCAAAAACATCCAAGGGAGTCGCTTTTGCCGTTCATGTCCAAGCCATACGGAATAGTGATGGAGAACGTATCCTTCCGGCAGTGATGAGTGATGATTATTTTTCTCTCATGCCTGGTGAAACTAAGCAAGTTACTCTTTCTTTTGATGAACAATTGCTTAAAGGAGGTTCTTATAGTCTAAGAGCCTTACCTTATAACAATTGATAATAGCCATTACATTCACGGCAACAGCAATGACGAGTCGCCATAGCTCAGGAAGCGGAAACCATGGGTGAGGGCGTAATCATAAATCTTGTGCCAGTCGCCGTGCACGAAGGCCGATACGAGCAACAGCAGGGTGCTTTGGGGTTGGTGGAAGTTGGTAATCATACCCTCCACTATATTATAGGTATAGCCCGGGGCGATGATGAGCTGGGTAGTGGTATGCAACGCTTCCATGCCGTGGCGGTCCAAGTAGGCGATGACGGCTTGCAGCGCGTCGATGACGGGAACAGTTACCGAAGGCCCTCCATTCTTGTTGTAAGGTTGCCATTGCCGCACCTGCAACGCCTTCTCTGTCGCGTCGGGGTTCTCCAACAGGGTGGCACCGATGAAGTAGAGGCTTTCCAATGTACGCACCGAGGTGGTGCCCACGGCAATCGCCTTGCCTTCGTGTGCCACGAGCCGCTCCAAGGTACTGCGGTGCACGAAGATATACTCCGTGTGCATTTCGTGTCCGGCCAGTTCCTTGCTCTTGACAGGCTTGAAAGTACCCGCGCCCACGTGCAGTGTCAGCTCCTCCATCTCGAACCCGCGCTCACGTAACGCCTCCAATACCCTTGGTGTGAAGTGCAGACCGGCCGTGGGCGCTGCCACAGAGCCTTTTATCTTGGAGTATACCGTCTGATAGGTCACCTTATCGCTCTCTTGGGCTTCCCGGTTCAGGTAAGGGGGAATGGGCAACTCCCCGAACACCTCCAAGATGTCGGCAAATGTCACCTGCGGATTGTCCCACCGGAACTCCACACGGTGTCCCGAGCCAAGGCTCAACCCCCGTGTGGCGGTCAGCGTAATGGGCTTTCCTCCCACAATCATGGCCCGACGCAAGGTGCCCTCTTTCCACTTCTTCAAGTTGCCGACAAGGCAGAGCCACACCGAGCGTGAGGTCTGTTGGAAGTTCAGCGCGTAATCCACCGGCTCCAACGGTTCCAAGCAGAACACCTCGATCAATGCCCCCGTCTCCTTGCGGAAATGGAGACGCGCCTGTATCACTTTCGTGTTGTTGAATACCAGCAAGCTGCCTTCGGGAAGCAACCCGGGCAGTTCATGGAACAGGGTTTCCGATACCTCGCCATGCCGATACACCAACAGTTTTGACTCGTCGCGTACGGCGAGCGGGAACTTGGCGATACGATCTTCGGGCAACGGATAGTTGAAATCACTGATAGGGATATGCCGAGGATCTGTCATATACTTATACTTATTCCCAATAAAGAATCTGTTTGTTTATCTTCCATTTGTGGTCTTTGGGAAAGTCATCGCCCTCCCACGCCTTCTTGCTCGTCCACTTCTGGGGTTCGTCCGTCCAGAAAGCGTCGTCGGCAGGCAGGCCAAGCGGCATGAATGCCAATGAAGTCATGTAAAGGCTGCCGTTGTTGGTGTACCAGTCGGCCACATTGGGGTGCGAGCCCACGAAGCCGATGGTCAAGAACCCTTCGGGCGTGAAGTTCGTGGCACCCTTACCGTCGAACATGCGATGCATCACCGCCGTAATGCCCGCCCGCACTTGGCCGTTGGAGAGTTCTGCGGGAAGCTTCTTCTGCCAAGCCAGCATAGCCAACGGTTGCAATACCGCCAAGCGGTAGGGAATGCTGCGCCCCACTACGGGAAATGTTCCTTCGGGCGAGATGAAACGCTCTAATATCACGCCATACTTCTGCATGCGCAGCAGCACTTGGGCGTAGCGATAGTCGGCGCCGCGCCCCTCGTCGCTCTCCTGCACGTAAGTACGCACATTGTACGTATCGTTCCCTAACTTCTCACGTATCGTCTCCAAGCACTCCACATACATGGGCTGAATGACGTACGAGTTATAATAGTCGAATGCGAAGGCCGGGCCGTCCGAGTACCAGCCGTCGCCTACATACCACTCCTCCACTTTGTTCATGGCGTTGTGAATGCGGTACATATCCGCCTCGCCGCCCGCTTTCAAGATAAAGCACTCCTCCATGGCGCAGAAGAGCAGCCAGTTGGTATAAGGCGGGTCGTATCGCCGCAATCCTTGCAGCTCGCTGATGTAGCGTTGCTTGGTCACCTCGTCCAGCGGCATCCACAAGGCATCGTAGGCACGGTGGAACGACTCCACCACGTATGCGGCGTCCACCAATGTCTGCCCGCCGCTCTTCCAGCCCAAGTAGTCAGGACTGTCGGGGTCTACGGCATTGGCGTATGCTTTCAGCGCCCACTCGCGCAGTCGCTTGCGCTGTGCCCCTTCCGCCGTGTCGTCATCAGGCAATGCTATCCAAGGGGCGATACCCGCCATCAGGCGGCCGAAGCACTCCATGTAAGCCACCTTCTTGTCGCGGTTGTCCCATGTAGGCGATAATTCCAACTGCATGTTCTGTTGCAGTGTACCGTTAGCCATGTTCTCCAGAACGGGAGCCGCCATGGTGTAGGCCAATTGTGTCCAGTAGGCGCGGTCACTTGCCCCGTCGCCCAATGGGTTGACCTGTTCCTTACGCCCTTTGGCTAAAACGAGGAGGGGCAGGAATACAAGCGCCGCCATCCATAAATACCTTTTCATGTCGTGTCGTTTTATTTTGTTTGTAATGGCTGTATAGTGTAGCCATATAGCCGGCAAAGCCGATGCCCGCGAGAGCGGGAACCTTGCCTTTCGTGAGACAAAAATAGTGCATTTCCCCTTCAATGCCAACGATTGTCATTAAAAAGAGCCTGTAGGGTGTCGTTAAGTGTGCGATTCTTCTTAATTTTGCAGCCTGAAAGAAGCCGATTAAAGAAACGAAAGAAGAGATATGGGCGTAGCCATCGTGAAATACAATGCCGGCAACATCTACTCCGTGCTGCATGCGTTACGGCGTTTGGGCGTGGAGCCTTCGCTCACCGACGACCCCGAGTCGTTGCGCCGTGCCGATAAGGTACTCTTCCCCGGTCAAGGCGAGGCGGGGCATGTCATGGCATACCTGCAAAGTCACCATTTGGATGAGGTGATGCGCTCCCTCACGCAGCCCGTCTTGGGCATCTGCATCGGCCAGCAGTTACTTTGCCGTCATTCTGAAGAGGGCGATGTAGAGTGTTTGGGTGTCTTCGACGTGCCCGTGCGTCGTTTCATCCCCAAAGAGCGTGCCCAGAAAGTGCCCCACATGGGATGGAACGACATCCACCCTTGCGGCTCCAAGCTCTTCGAGGGTATCGTCGCCAGCGAGTACGTCTATTTCGTGCACAGCTACTACGTGCCGGTTTGTCCGTGGACCATTGCCAAGGCCGATTACATACACCCCTTCAGTGCCGCCCTTCAAAAAGAGAACTTCTACGCCACCCAGTTCCATCCTGAAAAGAGCGGCTCCGTGGGCGAGCGCATCTTACGTAACTTCCTTGCCTTATGATAGAACCCATCCCTGCCATAGACATCATCGCCGGCCGCTGCGTGCGCCTTACCCGGGGCGATTACGACACGAAGAAAGAGTATGGCGACCCCATCGCGTTGGCCATGGAGTTCGAGCGTATGGGCTTCCGCCGCTTGCATGTCGTCGACTTGGACGGTGCCAAGAGCCGCCATGTGGTCAACTTGGCTATACTGC